>NZ_JBEZEH010000187.1:0-14413 GCF_040648775.1 Micromonospora sp. NPDC049089 | reverse complement strand
GGGCGCGCCGCCGCGCTGGGCGCGCCGCCGCGCTGGGCGCGCCGCCGCGCTGGGCGCGCCGCACGCCGGCAGCCCTCGCATGATCAGGTGATGAAAAGTAGCTCTCTGGGACGTTCCGTGCCTACTTCTCATCACCTGATCTTGCTTCTCATCACCTGATCTTGGAGACGCTGAGCCGGGCGCAGGGATGCCGGGCCGGGCTGGGACGGCGGCGGGTGTGCCGCCGTCCCCTGCCAGGGAACCGGTCGGTCAGCGAGCTGCCCGGCCGGCCAGCAGCCGTCGAGGGTTCCACCGCAGCAGTCGGTACCGGGCCTGCCCGGTCAGCGCCACCATCCGGCTGGAACTGTCGGCCATCGTGGTGCGCCAGCGCAGCAGCACCGAGGGCGGCAGCACGGCGGCGCGCAGGCGGGTCCGTCGGTCCGCCCGTGTCGCGAGCGCCGCACGGACCGCGCGCAGCGCCGGCAGCAACGGCTCACCGGTCAGCGGATCCCGCGCGTAGCGGGCCCGCTCCTCTGCCCGGCCGAGCAGCCGCGCCGACCCGATCGCGTCGTCATCGTCGAGGGAGTCCCGGACCAGCCGGTCCGCGGTCGCCCTGGGCGTCTCGGTCGGATCGACAGGGACCCGGAAGTCCACAAGCGTGTCGAGCAGCTCCGCCCAGGCGGCGTGCGCGTCCGCGCGGGCCCGGTTGGCGTCCGCGCTGACCACCACCGGACGTGCCCCCGGCTCGCTGTCGCCGTCGACCCTGGCGGAGGCCATCGCCCCGCTCGCCGCGCGGCCACTGCGTCGGCGGCGCAGGGCCATCCGGCGCAGCGCGGGCACCGCGAGCAGCACCAGCAGGGCCACCAGCCCCGCTGCCCACCAGGGCCAGACCGGTGGCTGCTCGTTCGGCGTCGTCCCGCCGAGAGAGAGCCCGTCGTCGGTGTCCCGGTCGGAGTTGTCCGGGCCGGTCGGCTCCGTCGAGGTGCCCGGGTCCGTCGGGGCGCTCGTGGCGCCGGAGCTCGGGCTGGTCGCCTCCGGCGCGTCAGTGTCCGGTGCCCAGGCCGAACGGGTGGAGCCGGGCACCCCGTACGCCGGGGTGGCGTCGAACGGCACCCAACCAGCCCCGTCGAAGTAGACCTCGGTCCAGGCGTGCAGGTTGAGGTTCGTCAGCGTGAAGGTGTCACCGTCGCGCTTGCTGCCGTTGGTGAACCCGAACGCCACCCGGGCAGGAATGCCGGCCGAGCGGACCAGCCAGGCCATCGCGGCGGCGTACTGCTGGCAGTAGCCCACCTTGTTGGTCAGGAAGTTGACGATGTCCTGACCGCTGCTGCCGCTCTCGGTGCTCAACCGGTAGCTGAAACCGTTGTCCGCCGAGAAGTGCTGGTAGATCGCCAGCACCCGGTCGTAGTCCGTGCGCTTGCCCTGGATCAGCCCCTTGACCAGCTCCTCCACCTCGGGCACCGGCCCGGGGGTGGCGGTCATCTGTCGGCGTACGGGGTGCTCGGTCGGCAGTGATCGCGCGGCCCGCAACGCCTCGGGCGTGAAGGTCGAGCGAACGTAGTCGAAGGAGTACTTCCGACCGCGGGAGTTCTCCCGGTTGGAGAAGACGACCTGCTGGTTGGCGTCGTAGAGCCAGTTGTCGCTGAGGTCGTCGGCGCGGGTCGGTTCGGCGTACACGGGCATCAGCGCCATGCTCAGACTCTTGGTGACCTCGACGGTCGCCTGGTAGGTGGTCTGCTTCACGCCGGGACCGGCCCGGTCGGCCGGGTTCGGCAGATCCCGGTTGACCGACCGGCCGCTGGGGTTGCGCGCCTGGAAACCAGCGGGTCGTAGCTCGTCGGCGACCGCGTAGCGCAGGTAGAACGGGTTCTGCTCGGACGTCTTGACCTTCACCAGGTCGGCTACCTGGGACTGGTTGAGCTGCCCGGCGAGCGAGGCGAACAGGTCGATCCGACCCGACGTCCCGCCCGAGCCGGACCCGTTGCCGTTGCCGTTGCCCGGCCCTCGGCTGAGCGAGTCGAGCAGCCCGCCGGTCATGCCGGGCACCGCCAGCGGCAGCACCACCGCCAGGGCCACCCCGACCGCCGCGAGCCGGCGGCCGGCGGATGCCAGCGGAGAGGCCTCCCACACGTCGACGTCGCGCCCGTCACCGGTGAACCGCCGCCCGAAGCGGCGCACCCGGTCGACGTTGTCGGTGACCAGCAGCCAGAGGTAGCCAGCGGCGCCCACCACGAACGGCACGGCGGGGACGCTGTCCACGTAGACGGCGACCGGCACCGAGTAGATGGCGAGCATCGGCAGCCCCGCCAGCGCGGGCCGGCGCAGCCCTACGGCCAGCACGTCCACCAGCACGGCGACCCCGCCGACGCCGAGCACGGCGATGAACAGCAACGGGTCGGTGTCCGGGACCTCGACCCCGTACGAGCGCATGTCCTGCATGGAGCCGGCGAGCAGGTCGCCGAAGTAGCCCAACGTGCCCGGCGTGGGCAGGATCGCGAACAGCTCCTGGCCGCTGGGGAACAACCAGGTCAGGGCGAGCATCAGCCCGGCCAGCATGCCCAGCACCTGAGCCCACAGCGGTGCCCGGGCGAGGCGGGTCAGCGCGGCCACCCCGGCCACCACGGCGACCGCGATGATGGACTCGATCAACCACGTCCAGCCCTGGAAGATGGCCGACAGCGGCGCGGCGGCCAGCAGCGTGGCAGCGGCCGCCACCAGGCCGATGTTCCGACTGCTGATCATGAGGGGAGCCTTCCGTTCATCGCACACCGCCGGCGACCGTCTCGGCCAGCGCGGCCCGCAGGGCGAACCCCTGGGCGCCCCGACCGACCTGCGGCCACAGCGCCGGCAGCCGGCCGCCGTGGTCGACGCCGACCACCCGCCAGCCACTCTGCAACATGGCGAGGACGGCGGCGGCGTGGGCGTGCTCCGCCTCGTTCCGCGCCTTCTCCGGCAGGCTGAGCCAGGTGGAGCTGTTCAGGAGGAAGCCGACACAGGTGGCGCCGTTGCCCCGCAGCCCGGCCAGCACCTCCGCCTCGGCGACGCTCACCGTGCCGAACAGGCCGATGATCAGACCGCCGTCGGCGCGTTGGCGGACCCGCTGCACGAGGCCGGTGACCTCGGCACGCTGGTCCAGTCGGACCTCCGCGAGGTGATCGAGCAGCGTGCCGTCCCCGCCGGCCTCCGAGGCGTCCACATCTGCCCCCGAGCCGGTGACCAGGCGCAACTTGTAACCGGCCTGCCGCAGGTGGACGGCGATGCTCGCGGCGGCCGAGACCGACCACTCGAAACTGGCGGTCGGCCCCTCGCCCCGGTGGCCGTACGCCCGGGTGTCCAGGACGACGGTGGCCCGGCTCTCCCACGGTTGCTCCTCGCGGCGCACCATGAGCTCACCGGTGCGGGCGGTGGACTTCCAGTGCACCCGGCGCAGGTCGTCGCCGCGCCGGTACTCCCGGGTCGCCGCGTCGTCCTCGCCGTGCACCGCCACCGAGCGGGCCCGGCTGTCGCCGCTGCCCGCGTACTCCCCGGGGAGCCGGACCGACGGCAGCGGGGTGACCTGCGGGATGACGGTCAGGTGGTCGGTGCTGGGAAAGGAGCGGGTGAGTTCACAGAGGCCGAACGGGTCGGTCATCCGGACGACCAGCGGGCCCACGTCGTAGCGGCCCCGCACGTCGGCCCGCACCGTGTACGCCACCGAGCTGGCCTGGTGTGCGCCGAGCCGCTCCAACACCACCCGGGGCCGGCTGCCCAGTGCGTAGGGCAGCCGGTCCTCCAGGAGCAGGGTGCCGGTCGGCAGCCGGGAGAGGTTCTGTAGGCGCAGCACCACCCGGGAGTTGGCGCCGACCGGAACCCGGTGCGGGTCCAGCGAACGGTTGCAGGCCAGCTTGTAGCGGCTCCGCCCGACGTAGGCGGCGGCCAGCAACGGCAGGATGGCCAACAGCACAGCCACCCGGAGCAGGTCCTTCTCGCCGAGGATGCCGGCTGAGATCGCCGCCGCGACCGCAGCGGCAAGGAAGGACCGCCCGCGGGTGGTCAGCCCGCGTAGCCCGGCACGCACGTCATGGCCTCCGCGGCTCGTAGGGTGCGCGACCGTTGCCGGTGGCGGGGGGCCGGGTGTCGTACGGATTGCGCTGCCTGTCGTGTGGCAGCGGCAGGCGGTGCACCAGCTCGGAGACGATCGCGTCGGTGGTGCGCCGGGCGAGCTGCGCGTCGGCGGTCGGGATGATCCGGTGGGCCAGCACCGGCACCGCCAGGGCCTGCAGATCGTCGGGGAGAACGTAGTCGCGGCCCTCCAGGGCGGCGACCGCCCGGGCGGTGCGCAACAGTTGCAGGGTCGCCCGGGGGGACGCGCCGAGCCGGAGGTCGGGGGCCTCGCGGGTGGCGGTGACCAGGTCGATCGCGTACTGCTTGACCGCGTCCGCCACGTGCACCTGCCGGACGGTGGCGATCAGCTGTCGGACGATGGCCGCGTCGGAGACCGCGCGCAGCTCGTGCAGCGGGTCGGTGCCGCCGTGCCCGTCGAGCATGGCCAGCTCGGCGTTGGAGTCCGGGTAACCCATCGCGATGCGGGCGGTGAACCGGTCGCGCTGCGCCTCCGGCAGCGGATAGGTCCCCTCCATCTCGATCGGGTTCTGAGTGGCGATCACCATGAACGGGGTCTGAAGCTGGTACGTCACCCCGTCGACGGTGACCTGCCGCTCCTCCATGCACTCCAGCAACGCCGACTGGGTCTTCGGCGAGGCCCGGTTGATCTCGTCGCCGACCACCAGGTTGGCGAACACGGCACCGGGGCGGAACTCGAAGTCGTGCGTCTCCTGGTTGTAGACGCTGACCCCGGTGACGTCGCTGGGCAGGAGGTCGGGGGTGAACTGGATCCGTCGCACCGTGCAGTCGATGGACCGCGCGAGGGCCTTGGCAAGCTTGGTCTTGCCGACACCCGGGACGTCTTCGATCAGGAGGTGACCCTCGGCGAGCAGGACGGCAAGGGCGAGCCGCACTGTGGCGGTCTTACCCTCGATGACCTGCTCGATGTTGGCCACGATGGCCTCGCTGGCGGCTCGGAACTCGTCGTGCGGCAACAGGCCGCCCACCTCGTCCCAGGTCTGTTGTGTCACGGGCCTCCTCCTCGTCGCCGTCACGGCAGCTCTGTAGAGAGCACCTGGACCCGCCGTTGGGTTCGCGACGTCGAGCCTCGTTTGCCGCAGGAATCTCACTAGTCTCTCAGGCTAACCATGTTTGTCGTTATCGCCGACCCCCGCAGGTAGTCCGTCGGTTACGCACCGATATTCGCCAGCTCGGGGGAACGGGTTCGACACCGCCCGGGGGCCGGCAGGGCTCACCGTGGAAGAGGTACACTGCGGGCATGGCCGGAGTCTTCCTGCTTCTTACCGGGCCGTGCTGATGCGCTGAACCCAGCGACAGCACGGCGGCCCCTCCTGCGCGAGGGGCTTTTTTGTGCCCTCCGCCGGCCCGGCCCGGTGGTGCCGAGACGAAGCGAAGCGAAGCGAGGAGAGACGATGAGTGAGGCAGCCGCACCGGCGGGCGACATCCCCCCGTTCCGGTACACCGCGGCCCTGGCCGACGAGATCGAGATTCGTTGGCAGGACACCTGGGCGCGCGAGGGCACCTTCCACGCACCGAACCCGACCGGCCCGCTGGCCGATCCGACCCACCCACGCGCCGGCGCGGAGAAGCTGTACGTGCTGGACATGTTCCCGTACCCCTCCGGAGCGGGCCTGCACGTCGGCCACCCGCTGGGCTACATCGGCACCGACTGTTACGCCCGCTACCAGCGGATGGCCGGCCGCAACGTGCTGCACGCGATGGGCTTCGACGCGTTCGGCCTGCCGGCCGAGCAGTACGCGGTGCAGACCGGCACCCACCCCCGGACCACCACCGTCGCGAACATCGAGCGGTACAAGGCGCAGCTGCGCCGGCTGGGGCTGGCGCACGACGAGCGCCGCTCGGTGGCCACCATCGACACCGACTTCTACCGCTGGACCCAGTGGATCTTCCTGCAGATCTTCAACTCCTGGTACGACAGCGACGCTGGCCGGGCCCGTCCGATCGCCGAGCTGATCGCCGAGTTCGAGGGCGGTAACCGGCCCACCCCGGACGGCCGCGCCTGGGCCGAGCTGAGCGTCGCCGAGCGTCGCCAGGTCGTCGACGACCACCGCCTGGCGTACGTCTCGCAGGCACCGGTGAACTGGTGCCCGGGGCTGGGCACCGTGCTGGCCAACGAGGAGGTCACCGCCGACGGCCGTTCCGAGCGGGGCAACTTCCCGGTCTTCAAGCGCAACCTGAAGCAGTGGATGATGCGGATCACCGCCTACGGTGACCGGCTGCTGGACGACCTGGACAGCCTGGACTGGCCCGAGCCGATCAAGCTGATGCAGCGCAACTGGATCGGCCGCTCCCAGGGCGCGCACGTCGACTTCCCGACCAGCGCGGCACCGGTGCGGGTGTTCACGACCCGTCCGGACACCGTCTTCGGGGCCACCTACATGGTGCTGGCGCCCGAGCACGAGCTGGTCGACACACTGGCCCCGGTTAACTGGCCGGACGGAACGAGGGACGCCTGGACCGGTGGGCACGCCAGCCCTCGGGAGGCCGTCGAGGCGTACCGCAAGGCGGCGGCCGCCAAGACCGACGTCGAGCGGCAGTCCGACACCAAGGAGAAGACCGGCGTCTTCATCGGCGCGTACGCCACCAACCCGGTCACCGGTGGGCAGATCCCGATCTTCATCGCCGACTACGTGCTGGCCGGCTACGGCACCGGCGCGATCATGGCGGTGCCGGCGCAGGACGAGCGGGACTGGGCGTTCGCCGAGGTCTTCGACCTGCCCATCGTGCGTACCGTGCAGCCGGCGGAAGGCTTCGACGGCAAGGCGTACACCGGGGACGGTCCGGCGATCAACAGCGCCGCGCCCGAGCGCGGCCTGGACCTGAACGGCCTGGGGGTCGCCGACGCCAAGGCGGCGATCATCGCCTGGCTGGAGGCGAACGGGCACGGCACCGGCGCGGTGACCTACCGGCTGCGCGACTGGCTGTTCTCCCGGCAGCGTTACTGGGGCGAACCGTTCCCGATCGTCTACGACGAGACCGGCGCGGCCATCGCCCTGCCGGAGGAGATGCTGCCGGTCGAGCTGCCGGAGGTGGACGACTTCTCCCCGAAGACGTTCGACGCCGACGACGCCGGCAGCAACCCGGAGACCCCGCTGTCGCGGCGGCGCGACTGGGTCGAGGTCGAACTGGACCTGGGTGACGGGCCGAAGCGCTACACCCGGGAAACCAACGTGATGCCGCAGTGGGCCGGCTCCTGCTGGTACGAGCTGCGCTACCTGGACCCGACCAACAGCGAGCGGTTCGTCGACGCGGAGAACGAGCGGTACTGGATGGGCCCGCGCGGCGACGGCGACTGCGGCGGCACCGACCTGTACGTGGGTGGCGCCGAGCACGCCGTGCTGCACCTGCTGTACGCGCGGTTCTGGCACAAGGTGCTGTTCGACCTGGGGCACGTGTCGTCGTTCGAGCCGTTCCGCAAGCTGTTCAACCAGGGCATGATCCAGGCGTACGCGTACACCGACTCGCGCGGCAGCTACGTGCAGGCCGAGGACGTCATCGAGCGCGACGGCGCGTACTACCTGGAAGACCTGGTGGTCAATCGCGAGTACGGCAAGATGGGCAAGTCGCTGAAGAACGTGGTGACCCCCGACGACATGTGCGCCGCGTACGGCGCTGACACCTTCCGGGTGTACGAGATGTCGATGGGCCCGCTGGAGGTGTCCCGCCCCTGGGAGACCCGGGCGGTGGTCGGGTCGTACCGGTTCCTGCAGCGGGTGTGGCGGGCCGTCGTCGACGAGCAGACCGGCGCGCTGCGGATCACCGAGGACCCGGCCGACGAGGCGACCCGCCGGCTGCTGCACACGGTGATCGACGGGGTCCGTGGTGACATGGACGGCATCCGGTTCAACACCGCGATCGCCAAGCTGATCCAGCTGACCAACGGGCTGACCGGCCTGTCGGCCACGCCCCGCGAGGTGGCCGAGCCGCTGGTGCTGATGGTGGCGCCGTTCGCCCCGCACCTGGCCGAGGAGCTGTGGCGCAAGCTGGGCCACGACACCTCGCTGACGTACGCGGACTTCCCGACGGCCGATCCGGCGCTGCTGGTGGCCGACACGGTGACCTATCCGGTGCAGGTCAACGGCAAGGTCCGCGGCCGCGTCGAGGTCCCCGCCGACGCCTCCGAGGAGAGCGTGCGCGCGGCGGCCCTGGACGCGGTGGCGACGACCCTGAACGGCAAGGAGCCGCGCAAGGTCATCGTGGTCAAGGGCCGGATGGTCTCGGTAGTCGCCTGACAACGGTGCCCCGCGTCGTGAGCGGCACGCACCGTGACGTCCGCCGAAGCGAACACTTGGAACGAGCGTGATGACTCAGAGACATCAATATGCCTCTGAGTCATCACGCTCCGACTCGTCCGCCGTCCGTCTGACGCCCGGCGGCGACTCCTCGGTCAGGAGCACGAGGGCAGCGGTGCCAGGCAACAAGCAGCGCCCCACCCGCGACCTCCAAGTGGACGTAGTCGGCGGTCAGTCGGTCGCCAGACGCTCAGGGCGCGACCGTCTCGCGACACCCAGGCCGTGGTCTGGCCGTCGGTGGTCACGTGGGTGGGGGCATCCGGCCGCGGACTCGGCTGCGGCACAGATGCAGCCTCCTGGTTCGGGCCGAGCGCGTTCAGGCGGCCCGTGGCGCGATCGAACCAGAGCAGGTCGACGCCCTGGGCGCCGACGAGGCGGCCGGTGAATCACCCGGCGTGCACGCCGCGAGCAGCGCCGCCGCGAGGGTCGCGACGAGGGCGACGGCCCGGGAGCCGATCCTTGCTCGGGGCAGGGGCTTCATGGCCGCAGCGTTAGATCGCGCCCGCGCTGCCCGATGCCCTGCCGGCGAGATCGTCGTCCGGCCGTTACCACCGCCGAACCGACAGCATCTGGTCATCGACGTCCGCAGCCGGCCCGGGTCTGCTCGGCCCTCCGCCGCGGGGTCAGACCGGCATGCGACGGCGGCGGCGTTCGGCGCGCCACCACTGGTGGATGAGGACGAGGCTGGCGATCAGGCCGAGGCTGGCCGGGGCGGCGGCGTACCAGTTGACGTGGCCGGGGGAGCTGACCGCAGCGCCGATTGCCGCGTACCCGAAGGCGGTCGGCGCGGACGCGATCACGCTGCCGGCCAGGAACGGCAGCACTCGGGCGCCGGTCGTGCCGTAGCCGTAGCTGACCAGGCCGAAGCCGGCGATCGGCAGCAGCCGGACGGTCACCACACCGAGCACGCTCTGCCGGGCGAACCAGCCGTCGAGGCGGGCCAGTCGACCGCGGACGCGTTCGGCCACGAACTCCCGACCGAGCAACCGGCCGACAGTGAACCCGATCGCCGCCGCCACCAGCGCGGCGCCCAGGGCGTACGCGGCGCCTTCCAACGGACCGAAGATCGCACCTGCGGCGAGCGTGATGAAGGTCCGGGGCACCAGCGCGACAAGCAGCAGCGCACCACCGAGGATCGCCGCCACCGGGGCGAGGTCGCCCAACCGGTCGGAGACCAGCGGCAACTGCGCCGGATCCGGCCGGGGCACCAGCAGCAGCAGTAGACCGCAGCCGCCGATCAGCAGCACGAGCAGGGCGAACCGGGCGGCCGACGGCTGCCGGAGCAGCCGCCGGACGGCACGGATCATGCCCGAGCGGCGGCCACCGCGGAGCGGCGCTCGTTGCGGAGCCGGTCCGACCAGGTGTCGTCCAACGGCGGGAGCTGGTGTGCCCCGGTGGCCCAGCGCAGCAGCAGGTCGGCCAGGGCCGGGTTGCGAGCCAACGCCGGCCCGTGCGAGTAGGTGCCCAGCAGCTTGCCGCGCCACGCACCCTCGGTGGCGCTGTCGTTGCCGACCCCGGCGGTGACCCGAGCCAGCGGGGAGACCTCCGGACCGAGGTGGGTGCGGCCGCCGTGGTTCTCGAAACCAGTCAGCGGGGGCAGGCCCAGCCGGGGGTCGATCTCACCGGCGAGCTCGCCCACGGCCCGGCTCTCGCCCCGGTCGGAGTGAAGGTCGAGCAGCTCCAGCCCGCGGCATTGCACACCCTTGGCGAAGAACGAGGTGCCGAGCAGTTGGTAGCCGGCGCAGACGCCGAACACCACCGAGCCCTGCGCGACGGCGCGGTGCAGGCCGCCGTCGGCCAGCAGCCGCTGGGCGCCGAGCGCCTGCGGGCCGTCCTCGCCGCCACCGACCAGGTAGATGTCGGCGGTCGCGGGCAGCCGTTCGTCGGAGCGCACCTCCAGCACCTCGACCGGCATCCCACGCTGACGGGCCCGCCGGGCGAGGATCAGGGCGTTGCCCCGGTCTCCGTACGTGGAGAGCAGGTCGGGGTAGATCCAGACGATGCGCAGACTCTCAGATGACACGGTCCAACTCCGCTCGGATGTCCTGGAACGCGGTGTAGTTCGCGATGACCTCCAGCCGCCCGGGCGGGACCGACCGGAGTGCGTCGTCGAACGTGCGGACGTGCTGGAACGGCACGTCGTTGACGTCCAGTCGAACCGCCAGGTCGTATGCCCGGTCACCGGTGATCAACACCTGCCGGCCCCGGAGCGGGGCGAAGTCGACGTCGTAGAGCCAGGAGGTGTCCAGACCGTCGGGATCGCGCGCGTTGATGGAGAGCAGGGTCGGCGCGTTGTCGGCCATGTCGAACGCCTCCAGCCAACTGGCCGGGTTCTTGGCCAGCAGCAGCCGGATGTTGCGCCCGTCCTTGTCGACCTGCGCGTAACGGCCGGCCACCGAGGTGACGATGCCGAGGCGGGACACCGCGTCGACCGGGCGGACGCCGAACTCGGCGGCCACCGCCAGCGCTGTCGCCGCGTTGCCGAGGTTGACCTTGCCGGGCAGTTGGAGGGAGACCTTGTGCCAGGCACCGGTGGGATCGAGCACGCCCTCGTCCTCGACGACCCAGTGCGGCTCCGGTCGGCGTAGCGGACAGCCGGTGCACCACCACTGCTCGCCGGAGCGCTGGATGGTGGAGCCGCACTCCGGGCAGACCCAGGAGTCGTCGTGCCACCGTTGGCCGGCACTGAACCACGTCACGTGCGGCGGGTTGATGCCCCGGGCGGGGTCACCCGGTGGGGTGGCGGCCCACACGACCAGCGGGTCGTCGGCGTTGGCCACCACCCGTACGTTGGTGTGCCGGACCAGCGCCGCACGCCAGAGCTGCGCCATCATGGCGACCTCCTTGGCGCGGTCGAGCTGGTCGCGGGAGAGGTTCAGCAGCGCGACCACGTGCGGCTCGGTCGCCTCCAGCACCTGCGCCAGGTAGTGCTCGTCGACCTCCAGCACCGCGTACGGGGTGCTGCCGGCCTTGGCCAGCGCCGAGGTGTGCCCGCTGGGCATGTTGGCGCCGAACGAGTTGGTGGCGACCCGGCCGAGCACGCCGACCGCGGCGGAGGTCAACCGCGTGGTGGTGGTCTTGCCGTTGGTGCCGGAGACGAGCGCGATCGCGCGCCCGGCCGACAGGTGGGCGAGCAGGTCCGGGTCGATCTTGAGGCCGATCCACCCGCCGATCACTGAACCGTCGCCACGGCCGGCCGCCCGGGAGAGCGCCGCGGCGGTCCGTGACACGGAGCTGGCCACCTTGGCCCGTAGGGGCATTTTCGCGTCCGTCACGCGAGCGAGGTTACCGGACCGCCGGCCTCACCAGATCGCCGCCGACGGTGAACCGTTCGGCCGTGGTGACCGCGCGGGCGGCCGGGTCGGCGTCCCCCGGACGGAGTCGATCAATGTCGGAAAGCGGACCACGCCGAGGGGCGGCTGAAGCCCTCCACTCCGCTCCACCCCCTGTGACGTGCGGTTTTGCCCCCGGGTAGGGCGCGCCACGCGGGCGAATTTGGTTGCGGGTGGAGGGAAGTGGAGTAGAGTGGGGACCAATGGTGAGGCCGGGAGGGCTCACCGGCCCGGGGGGTCAGCGGCGCCGCGAACGCCGCTCAAGGGCGAGGGGGTTGGGCCGATGTTTCTCGGCACCCACACTCCGCGCCTGGACGAAAAGGGCCGGTTGATCCTTCCGGCCAAGTTTCGGGATGAGCTGGCGGGGGGTGTCGTGGTCACCAAAGGGCAGGAGCGCTGCCTCTACGTCTTCCCGACCCCTGAGTTCCAGCGGATCGCGGAGCAGTTGCGCGCACAGCCGATGACCCACAAGGCGGCCCGGGCCTACAGCCGGGTCTTCTTCGCCAGCGCGCACGACGAGGTTCCGGACAAGCAGGGCCGGGTGACCATTCCGGCTCACCTGCGTGCCTATGCCGCGCTGGACCGCGAGTTGGTGGTGATCGGCGCGAGCACGCGGGTGGAGATCTGGGACAAGGTCGCCTGGGAGACCTACCTCGCCGAGAGCGAAGACGACTTCGCCGACATCGAGGAGGGGGTGCTGCCCGGCGGTCTGTAGGGCGGTAACGGCGCCCGACGTACTGCGAGATCTCCAGCCGCTTTCGAGTTCCTGGCATCACTTCCCCGGTGCCAGGCGCACGATCCAGTCATTGGGCGACGGTCCGGTGTCAGGCGGGAGCGGATGGGGATCTGGCGGTACGACGGCAGCGCCGTCCGACGACAGGCGCACGAGAAGAACGGACGTTTCAACCAGTGGGGGTCATCATGGGGGAGTTGCGCGGCACGCACGTGCCGGTGCTGCTCGAGCGGTGTCTCGAGCTGCTGGCCCCCGCGCTGGGTCGAGGCGGCCGGACGGTCCACGTCGACGCGACGCTCGGTCTGGCCGGGCATGCGGAGGCGGTGCTCGAGGCGCATCCGGAGACGGTCCTGATCGGGCTCGACCGGGACACCGAGGCGCTCGCTCACGCGCGGGTCCGGCTGGCCCGGTTCGCCGACCGGGTGCACCTGGAGCACGCCGTCTACGACGAGTTGCCGGACGTCCTGGACCGGCTGGGCTATCCGGCCATCGACGGGATCCTGTTCGACCTGGGTGTCTCGTCGTTGCAGTTGGACGCGCCCGACCGAGGGTTCGCCTACGCCCAGGACGCGCCGTTGGACATGCGGATGGACCAGACCCGGGGGGTGACCGCCGAAGAGGTGGTCAACACGTACGCGCATCCGGACCTAGCCCGGGTGCTGCGGGTCTACGGCGAGGAGAAGTTCGCCGGCCGGATCGCCTCGGCGATCATCCGGCAGCGGGAGCGGGCCCGGATCACCTCGTCCGCGCTGCTGGCGGAGCTGGTTCGGGATTCCATTCCGGCACCAGCCCGACGAACGGGCGGGCACCCGGCAAAGAGAACGTTTCAGGCTTTACGGATCGAGGTAAACAGAGAGCTGGCAGCGCTGGAGACAGCGTTGCCATCTGCACTCGACGCACTGACCGTGGGCGGTCGCATGGTGGTCCTGTCCTACCACTCGCTGGAGGACAGGCTCACCAAGGCGGCCCTCACGGACCGGGTCCGCAGTAAGGGCCCGATTGACCTCCCGGTCGAGCTCCCCGGGTCCGGTCCGACGTTCCGGCTGCTCAGCCGGGGCGCCGAACTGCCGGGGGAGGCGGAGGTCGCCGCGAACCCGCGAGCCGCCTCGGTGCGGCTGCGGGCCGCGGAGCGACTCGATCCGAACGCGACAGAGCAGGGGCGGACCGACCGCGAACGGTCTCGCCGACGGGTGAAGGGAATGCACCAACCGGGCACGGGGTCCGCCTGATCCGTGGGGGGTCAGGGGCACCGGGACGGCTAGAGGGACGGACGTTGAGGGGGAGGGACATGAGCATTGACAAGCGCGACCGCCGGGACGTCACCGGCGGCGGGCAGCGCGCACCGCGGTCGGGGGGCCGGACCGCGGCGGAGCGGGCTCCGCGCCTCGGTAACGGTACGTCACGCATCGATCGAACGAATCGGCAGGGGGAGACTCGCGCCCGGGGGGCGCGCGAGTTCCCGACTCAGGGCACCGCCGCACTGCGACCGGTCGAGAAGGCCGCCAGCGCCACCAGTGCCCGGCCGCCGCGGCTGCGGGTGGCGCCGCCGCCGCCGATCTCGGTGCCGCGTGCGCCGTTCGCGGCGCTGATCGTGGTGCTGGTGGTCGGCGGGGTGCTGGGCATCCTGGCGGTCAACACCAAGATCAATGAGAACGCGTTCCGGCTGGAGCGGTTGCAGCAGCAGCAGGCTCGACTGGACCTGGAGAAGCAGGAACTGGACAAGCAGATCGCCGACTTCGAGGCGCCGGGCAACCTGACCGCCGAGGCACGGCGGCTGGGCCTGGTCGACGCCGGCGAGCCGGGCTACATCCGGCTGCCGGACGGCAAGACGATCGGTGTGCCGCAGCCGGCGAACGGTCACCGACCCCGACCGGGCTGCCCTGGTCCGCGACGGGCTGTGGATCGCCGTGGTGGTGGTGCAGTACGCCACCGGCTTCATCGTCGGTACCTGG
>NZ_JBEZEH010000186.1:0-14438 GCF_040648775.1 Micromonospora sp. NPDC049089 | reverse complement strand
GGACCCTCGGGGGCGTCCACCGGCCCGGCCGGCAGGTCGACGGACGGCTGCGGAGTAGGGACGGCGGGCTGACCGCCGACGGGCGGGGTGTCGGTCACCAGGTCTCCCCAGGGGTGGAAACGGTGGGCAGGGCGGCCGATGGAACGGTCAGCGGCGGCGGTTGGACAGCCGGGCCGCCAACCCCTTCAGCTTCTGCTGGTTGCCCGGCTTGGCCATCTCCCGACGGCCTCGCTCGACCAACTGCTGCCCCTTCGGCGATCTCAGGAACGTGGTGATCCGCTGCATCAGTGACATGGCGTCCTCCTGTCGATGGTCCCGTAGTCATGTGTACCCCGAACCTGCAACACATGTACCCGGGATCCGACAGCCTCAACCCTGACCGTCCATAGTGGGCGGTAGGTTACCGCCCCGCCGGCGCGATGGCGTCAACGACCCGGGTGGCCCGCCACTCGTGCTGCTGGTAGTGCTCGGGGTACGCGGAGACCTGCACCGCCTGGGCGGCGTCGGTGAGCCGCATCCGCTGCCAGCCGGGCACCTGCTCCAGCGCGCTGAGGAACTGCCGGGTGGCGAACTCGGGGTCCATCAGCTGCCCCACCGGGCCCCAGCCGCTGCTGGAACGCTGCTGGAACAACCCGACCGAGTCGTGGTCCCAGCCGACGCCCTGGTGCGGATAGTCCTGCGACTCGGGCAGCACGCCACTGGCCACGTTGTAGAGGTTGCTCTCCTGCATGGCGGTGGCCACCGCGATCACCAGACCCCGGCGCGGCACCCCCATCTTGCGGCCGGTACGGACGATCGCCTCGGCGTTCTCCATCTGGTCCTCGTCCAGCCCGGCGACGGGCGCCGGGTCGGTCGGGCGAACCGGGGCGACCTTGCGGGCCGGCGCGCTGGTGTCCGGATCGGCGGGGCTCGCCGCGGCGGACTGGGCGGCGGCGGAGGCGCTCGGGACGACCGTGCGGTCGAGGGAACGGGAGGCGCGCTGCTGCTCGGCGCGCTGCGCCAGCTCGGAGCTGGAGAGCGATCCACTCCGCGTCGCCGCGTCGGCGTCCTCGTTACGAACCTGGACGACGGCGGTCAGACCGAGGCAGCACACCACACCGGTGGCGAGCGCCAGCTGTGCCCGGCGTCGACCGGTCAGGTCCCGGGCGTACGCCCGAAGCCGGGTCGCGGCGGTTGTCCGTTCGGTTGAGGTGCCATCCTCCGTATCGGCAGTGGGGCTGCTCGGGGCGTACGGGTCGTCGAGGGTGCCGTCGTCACGCATCAACCGAGGCTAGGCAGGTGGAAACCCCGATCACGCACGGTGATCACGTGGCGCTCGACACAGATCGGAGCCGTACTGGTGGACGACCCGGGCGGGGTGACCCGCCCGGGGAACGGACCTCGCGTACCGGATGAAGCTGGCGCCGCACGCGGACCCGCACGGGCCAGGACGGAAGCGAACATTCCACCCCTGAGCCCAACATGATCGACAAACTCGGTCTTTGGGCCGAACCGCCCCTCGGCCGATCGGCCACGAGGCTCGGCCTGGTGGCGTAAACAGACGATTAGTCCGGTCACGCCCACCACCCGGCCAACGGATCGCCCGACGAAGGAATGCGCCAGGATGGCGGGTACGTTGCCCGAACGGGTGCCCTCCGTCGCGACGGCACCCCGCAGGCACATTTCAGGGAGGTCCGCACCGGTGCTCGACCCACACGAGCTCTACCAGCTCACCGATGATCTGCCCGACCTCGGGCAGCCGGTCCTGATCCAGGCCCTCACCGGGTTCGTGGACGCCGGAAACGCCAGCCGACTGGCGCGTGAGCAGCTGCTCACCTCGCTGGAGGGTCGGCCGATCGCCACGTTCGACGTCGACCAGCTCTTCGACTACCGGTCGCGACGACCGGTGATGACCTTCGTCGAGGACCACTGGGAGAGCGTCGACGCGCCCAAGCTGGAGCTGCACCTGCTGCAGGACGACGACGAGACCCCGTTCCTGCTGCTCACCGGCCCCGAACCGGACCTCCAGTGGGAGCGTTTCGTGGCCGCCGTGGCCGGGCTCGCCACCCGGCTGGACGTCCGGCTCACAGTGGGGCTCAACTCGATCCCGATGGCGGTCCCGCACACCCGGCCGACCGGGGTGACAGCGCACGCCACCCGCCCCGAGCTGATCGCCGGCTACGAGCCGTGGTTGCAACGCGTCCAGGTGCCCGGCAGCGTCGGTCACCTGCTGGAGTTCCGCCTCGGCGAACAGGGCCGCGACGCGCTGGGCTTCGCCGCCCACGTGCCGCACTACGTGGCGCAGACCGAATACCCGGCAGCCGCCGAGGTGCTGCTCACCTCCGTGTCGCGCAGCACCGGGCTGCTGCTGCCCGGCGACGGGCTGCGCTCGGCCGCCGAGGTGGTCCGGGTGGAGATCGACAGGCAGGTGGCGCAGACCGAGGACGCCGCGGCCCTGGTCCAGGCCCTGGAGGAGCAGTACGACGCGTTCGCCCGAGGTCGGGGCGAGAAGAGCCTGCTCGCCCCTGATGCCGGCCCACTGCCCACCGCCGACGAACTCGGCGCCGAACTGGAACGGTTCCTGGCCGAACAGACCCGTCCCGGCGACACCCCGGCCGGCTGACCCGGCGTCGCGGCGGCGAATGCGGCAGGCTGGGGGCATGCGCCTGGCGACCTGGAACGTCAACTCGGTGAAGGCCCGCCTACCCCGGCTGCTGGAGTGGCTGGCCGACACCGGGCCGGACGTCGTCTGCCTTCAGGAGACGAAGTGCCCCGACGGCGCCTTCCCGGTTGCCGAGGTCGGCGCGCTGGGCTACACCGTGGCCAGCCACAGCGACGGCCGGTGGAACGGGGTGGCCATCCTGTCCCGGGTCGGGCTGGACGACGTCCGGGTCGGGTTCGCCGACGAGCCCGGCTTCCCCGAGCCCGAGGCCCGGGCCATCTCGGCCACCTGCGACGGGGTGCGGGTCTGGTCGGTGTACGTGCCCAACGGCCGGACGCCGGAAGACCCGCACTACGCGTACAAGTTGGCCTGGTTCGCGGCGCTACGCGACGCGCTGGACGCCGAGCTGGCCGGCGGTCTGCCGCTGGCGGTCTGCGGCGACTTCAACGTCGCCCCGACCGACGCCGACGTCTGGGACCCGGCGGTCTTCACCCACTCCACGCACGTCACCCCGGCCGAGCGGGCAGCCCTCGCGGCGCTGCGCGACCTGGGCCTCAGCGACGTCGTGCCCACCCCGATGAAGGGCCCGCACCCCTACACCTACTGGGACTACCGGGCCGGCATGTTCCACCAGAACAAGGGCATGAGAATCGACCTGGTGTACGCGTCCGCGCCGTTCGCCCGAGCGGTCCGCACCGCGTACGTGGACCGGGAGGCCCGCAAGGGCAAGGGACCCTCCGACCACGCGCCGATCGTGGTCGACGCTGATCTGGTGCCCGCGGTCGAGACGTTCTGAGTTTGGCTAGGGTGGGCAGATGGCAGTCGTGAAGATCAACGCAATCGACGTCCCGCCCGGTGGCGGCGCGGAGTTGGAGAAGCGGTTCGCCGCGCGGGCCGGAGCTGTGGAGAACTCCCCCGGCTTCCTCGGCTTCGAACTCCTCCGCCCGGTGGCCGGCGAGACCCGCTACTTCGTCTACACGAAGTGGGAGAGCGAAGAAGCGTTCCAGGCGTGGGCCGCCGGCCCGTCGCGCGCCGCCCACGCCGCCGCCCCCGGCGACAAGCCCCGTCCCCCGGTCTCCACCGGTGCCAGCCTGCTGGAGTTCGAGGTGGCGCTGCACGTCCCCCAGCCCTGAGCGACTGCCACGTCTCACGGAATGAGGAGGGCCTTGCCCGAGATCGAGCGCGCCTCCATCGCGCGGTGAGCCTCAGCCGCGCAAGACAGTGGGTACTCGCGTGCGATCACCGGGCGTATCCGCCCCTGCGCCGCCTCGGTCAGGGCCCTGCCCGCGAGCCGCACCATCTCCGGCGCCTCGAACTGAACGTCCGCGATGCCGTGTACGTCGATGCCGCGCGCCTGCGCACTTTCCAGGTCCACCGTGGCGAACTCGCCACTCGCCGCCCCATGGGCCGAAACCCGCCCGCCGTCGGCCACCAGATGGAAGGCGTCGCTGCCGAGTTTTCCCCCGACACCGTCCAGCAGCACATCGACGGACAGACCGCCAAGGGCTTCGCGTACCGCGTCGGTCCATCCGTCACCCGCGTAGTCGACGACAGCGTCGGCGCCGAGCCGTCGTACCAGTGTGAGCTTGTCCGCGCCACGGGCCGCTCCCACGACCTGCGCGCCGAGACGGTGGGCGAGCTGGACAAGCAGCGTTCCCATGCCGCCCGCGGCCCCCAGGATCAGGACCCGGTCGCCCGGCTTGACGCCGACACTGTCGATGATGCCCATGGCGGTCACGCCGTCGTGTGCGAGAGCAGCCGCTTCCCGCAGGCTCAGTCCGTCGGGGACCGGCACCAGCCGGTCGACGCCCGCCCGAACCAGTTCAGCGTATGAACCCCGCGTCCCGGCACCCGCAACGACCTGGCGGCCAAGCCAGGACGCAGAGACGCCCGGACCGGCGGAGACCACAGTTCCCGCCGCTGCGCCGCCCGGTGTGTACGGCGGGGTGACACCGAACATCTCACCCCAGCCACCGCGGATCTGAGTCTCAAGGTAGATCGTGTCCACGGCCTCGGCCCGAACGATGACCTCCCCCTCCCTGGCTTGCGGATCGGGCAGGTCCACCAGGTTCAGAACCTCTGGACCCCCGTACTCAGAAACCTGGATCGCCCGCACGCGTGTCTCCGATCAGCCGCGGTCCAGTGCTTCGGATCCGCTTCCATACCTCGTGTCAGCGACGCTAGGACCTGAATGCTGGTTGAGGTCAAGCCGCACCGGACCGGCTGTCGCCGTTGATAGCGTCGAGGCAGACCGAGCGGTAGTCGGCCACCAGTCGCCCTGCCAGCCATTCCACGCCGTTCGTTCAGGGCGCATCCCAAGGCGCGGGGGATCCTGGTCATGTTCGACGGGTTCGAAGAGTTCGACATCGACACGCCCGGCGCGAGGATCCACGGCGCCGGGGCGGAAGCGGGCCGCCCGTTCTGCTGCTGCACGGCATTCCCGAGACGCACCTCATGTGGCACCAGGTCGCGCCACGGCTCGCCGAGCCCTGATCTGTGTGCGCCGCCGTCGGCTTGATCCACTCGGGTTCAGCGAAACCGGGGTGTCTGGGTCGGTCCGACACCCCGACTTCAATGATCCCGAGTCGATCAAGCGGCAGCGGCAGCTTCCACGAGCAGGTGGCCGCTCAGGCGGGCGGCACGGCGGGGCCTACGGGCGTGCGGCCCTGGCCGGCCTGGCCGGGGCGTCTCAGGGCTTGCGGGAGGACTGGAGGGTGGCGAAGGCGATCACGTTGTCGGCGTAGCCGGTGCGTCCACCGATGAACTGGCCGCCGCAGGTGATCAACCGCAGCCCGGCGGGGCCGTCGTGGCCGTAGATGCGCTCGGCGGGCAACTGGTCCTTCGGGAAGTGCTCCACGGTGTCGACCTTGAAGATCACCGTCGACCGGTCCGCACGGGCGACCTCGACCAGGTCGCCCGGCTTGAGCTTGCCCAGGTCGTAGAAGACCGACGGGCCGCTCTTCGTGTCCACGTGCCCGACGATCACCGCAGGGCCAGGCTCACCGGGCGTGGGCCCCCGGTCGTACCAGCCGGTCTCGTTGTGCCGTTCCAACGGCGGTACGGCGATCGAGCCGTCCGGCGCCTGCCCAACGGGCGCCACCGGCGCGGTCACCTTGATCGCCGGCACCGAGAGGCGCACCGGGCGACTGGCCGACAGCCCGACCGACTCACTGCGGGCCGGTCGGTCACCGCCGGTCGGGGCCAGGTCGAACGGGCCGACCGAACGGCCCAGCCCCGCCCCGGTGGCGAAGACGCCGGCCAACACCAACACCACAGCCAACGGTATGGACCAGGGGCTGCGCCCGGACGGACGACTACGCCGGGGGGCGACGGCGGTCGGCGGACGCGCGGCCACCGACGGGCGCTCGGGGTCTGGCGGGCGCTGGGAATGCGGCGGGCGTTGAGGACCTGGCGGGCGGTCGGAGCCCGGCCAACCGTCGTCCAACCGCAGCCGGACGTCATCGGGTGGCGAGGCCGGGCGGCCGGCGAACGGCTGGCGGGCAGCGGCCGACGGCGAGGCGGGACGGCCAGGCGACGGCGGGCGTGAACCGGCTGGCGGTGGCGTGGGGCGGAAGATCGTCATGGCAGCCTCAGCGACGCACGGCGGCTCGGGGACGACGCAGCGCCATCACGGCGAGGACCAGCCCGCTGATGATCAGTGCCGCGCCGCCAGGCAGCAGCAGCTTGCCGGTGATCCCGCCGCTGCTCCCACCGAACCCGGTCGCCGGACCCCGGCTCGGCTGGACGGGGACCTTCTTGACCACCTGGAGCATTGTCGAGGCGGTCTCGCCGTCGCGGCACTCCAGCTTGACCCGGTAGTTGCCGGGGCGGGTGCGCTCGCGGACCATCGGCGCGGCGGTGAGCACCCCACGCTGGGGCTGCACGCCGACCGCCCCGAAGGCGTCGGAGACCACCGTGGCGCCCACCGAGTTGTCCCGACAACTGGCCCGGATGCCGACCAGGTATCCGGGCTGCACCGTGCTGGGGCTGACCTCGACGAAGATGTCCACCGCCGGAGTCGGTTGGGGAGCTCCGCCGGGCGGCCCTCCGGGCTGCGGCGCGGGCGCGACGGCAACCGCCCGCTCGGGCGCGGCGAGGGCGGGCGCGGCGGCGAGCAGGGGGCCGGCCAGCACGGTCACCAGCGACAGCGTCACGACGCCGTGGGTCACTGTCACGATGCCCCCTCTCGACGCCGTGCGGCCGTGTCGGGCAGCGGAGCACCCGACCTGCCGTACCAGTTGGATCCTCTCATTTCCGGTCGCACATCACATCCGATCTGCTGGCGGCGTCGCGTACGCTCGTTTCGCTGTGACCGCCATCGACCATGACCCCGCCGTCCCGCCCGCGAGCCGGACGATCCGCACGTTCCACCCCCGCCGGGGTCGGATGAGCGACCGGCAGACCGACGCGCTGAGCCGGCTCTGGCCCGCGTACGGCCTGGATGTGCCGGACGGACCTGTGCTGCCCGTCGACCTGGCCGACCTGTTCGGTCGCCGGGCGCCCGTGGTGCTGGAGATCGGCTCGGGCATGGGCGACACCACCGCTGCGATGGCTGCCGCCGACCCGGATCGAGATTATCTGGCGGTCGAGGTGCACACGCCCGGAATCGCCAACCTGCTGCACCTGGTGGAGCGCGGTGGCCTGCGCAACGTACGGGTGGCGGAGGGCGACGCGTTGTCCCTGGTCAACGGCTTGCCCGAGGGTGTGTTGGACGCCGTGCACGTCTTCTTCCCGGACCCGTGGCCGAAGTCCCGCCACCACAAGCGGCGGATCATCCAGCCGACGCACGTGGCGCTGCTGCGGTCCCGGCTGCGCCCCGGCGGGATGCTGCACTGCGCGACCGACTGGGCCGAGTACGCCGAGGCGATGCGGGTGACCCTCGACGCGGACCCGGAGCTGATCGACGCGTACGGCGGCTTCGCGCCACGGCCGGCGCACCGACCGGTGACGAAGTTCGAACGTCGGGCGATCACTGCCGGTCGGCCGGTCGCCGACCTGTTGTACCGCCGACGGTGACCGACGAAACGCCCGAACCGGAACGCGGCGGGGCGTTCGGGATGCCCGGACGGGGGTCCGGTGCGGACCGGGTTGGCGTACCGGGGCATGATCCAGGCACCATGGACAGGCTATGACGCTCACCGCCGCGCTGCCGACAAGCGCCGACCCCGACACCCTCTTCGACGCGTTCGCCGGCTGGGCGAAGGAGCGCGGCCTCGACCTCTACCCCCATCAGGAAGAGGCGGTCATCGAGATCGTCTCCGGCGCCAACCTGATCATGAACACACCCACCGGCTCGGGTAAGAGCCTGGTGGCGATCGCCGCGCACTTCGCGGCCCTCGCTGACAGCCGGACGACCTTCTACACCGCGCCGATCAAGGCGTTGGTGTCGGAGAAGTTCTTCGCGCTCTGCGAGGTCTTCGGCGCCGAGAACGTCGGCATGCTCACCGGCGACGCCAGTGTCAACGCCGACGCCCCGATCATCTGCTGCACCGCGGAGATCCTGGCGAACCTGGCGCTGCGCGAGGGCACCAAGGCCGACGTCGGCCAGGTGATCATGGATGAGTTCCACTTCTACGCCGAGCCCGACCGAGGCTGGGCGTGGCAGGTGCCGATCATCGAGCTGCCGCAGGCCCAGTTCATCCTGATGTCCGCCACGCTCGGAGACACCACCCGCTTCGTCGACGACCTGACCCGGCGCACCGGGCGACCCACCGCCGTCGTGCGCACGGCGGAGCGGCCGGTCCCGCTCATCTTCTCGTACGCGATGACGCCGCTGCACGAGACGCTCGAGGAGCTGCTGGAGACCAAGCAGGCCCCGGTGTACGTCGTGCACTTCACCCAGGCGGCCGCGCTGGAACGCGCCCAGGCGCTGACCAGCGTCAACGTCTGCACCCGCGCCGAGAAGGACATGATCGCGGAGGCGATCGGTGGTTTCCGGTTCACCGCCGGCTTCGGCAAGACGCTGTCCCGCCTGGTCCGGCACGGCATCGGCGTGCACCACGCCGGCATGCTGCCCAAGTACCGCCGCCTGGTGGAGACCCTCGCCCAGGCCGGCCTGTTGAAGGTCATCTGCGGCACCGACACCCTCGGCGTCGGCATCAACGTGCCGATCCGCACCGTGCTGTTCACCGGCCTGTCCAAGTACGACGGGGTCCGTACCCGGCTGTTGAAGAACCGGGAGTTCCACCAGATCGCCGGGCGGGCCGGCCGGGCCGGCTACGACACCATCGGCCGGGTCGTCGTGCAGGCCCCCGAGCACGTCATCGACAACGAGAAGGCCCTCGCCAAGGCCGGCGACGACCCGAAGAAGCGACGCAAGGTGGTCCGCAAGAAGCCGCCGGAGGGCTCGATCGGCTGGGGCCAGCCCACCTTCGACCGGCTCGTCGACGCCGAGCCGGAGCCGCTGACCTCCAGCTTCCAGGTCAGCCACTCGATGCTGCTCAACGTCATCGGCCGGCCCGGGGACGCGTTCACCGCGATGCGGCACCTGCTCACCGACAACCACGAGGAGCCCGCCGCGCAGCGCCGGCACATCCGCCGCGCCATCGCCATCTACCGGGCTCTGCGGGCCGGCGGTGTCGTCGAGGAGCTGCCCGAGCCGGACGAGACCGGCCGGCGGATCCGGCTCACCGTCGACCTTCAGCTCGACTTCGCTCTCAACCAGCCGCTCTCCCCCCTCGCGCTGGCCACCATCGAGCTGCTCGACGCCGAGTCCCCGTCGTACGCGCTCGACGTGCTGAGCGTCGTCGAGTCGATCCTCGACGACCCGCGGCAGATCCTCTCCGCGCAGCAGTTCAAGGCGCGCGGCGAGGCGGTCGCCGCCATGAAGGCCGAGGGCATCGAGTACGAGGCGCGCCTCGAACTGCTCGACGAGGTGACCCACCCGAAGCCCCTGGCCGAGCTGCTGGAGGCCGCGTACGAGATGTACCGGCAAGGGCACCCCTGGGTGGCCGACCACCAGCTCTCCCCCAAGGCCGTCGTCCGCGACATGTACGAGCGGGCCATGACCTTCACCGAGTACGTGCAGTTCTACGGGCTGACCCGCTCAGAAGGTCTCGTCCTGCGCT
Source organism: Micromonospora sp. NPDC049089 (assembly GCF_040648775.1). Classification (NCBI taxonomy): domain Bacteria; kingdom Bacillati; phylum Actinomycetota; class Actinomycetes; order Micromonosporales; family Micromonosporaceae; genus Micromonospora; species Micromonospora sp. NPDC049089. Next base: position 4,730 of record NZ_JBEZEH010000186.1, on the reverse strand, counting down.
ATCTGGCCGACGCGTACAAGACGCTGCGCCAGACAGTGCCCGAGGACGCCAAGACCGAGGAGTTGATCGACCTCATCGAGTGGTTGGGCGAGCTGGTCCGCCAGGTCGACTCCAGCCTCATCGACGAGTGGGAACGGCTGCGCAACCCGTCCGACGTTGCCGAGGTCGCTCAGGCGCACGCCGCCCTGACCGATCGGCCACCGGCGGTGACCCGCAACGCGCGGGCGTTCCGGGTGCTGGTGCGCAACGCGCTGTTCCGGCGCGTCGAGTTGGCCGCGCTACGCCGCTGGGACCTGCTCGCCGAGTTGGACGCCGAGGACGGCTGGGACTACGACGCGTGGGCCGACGCCCTGGCGCCGTACTTCGAGTCGTACGACTCGATCGGGGTCGGTCCGGACGCCCGCGGTCCGGCGCTGCTCATGATCGACCAGGGCCGGGAGCGGTGGACCGTACGGCAGATCTTCGACGACCCGGACGGCGACCACGACTGGGGCATCAGCGCCGAGATCGACCTGGTGGCCTCGGACGAGGTCGGCGCGGCGGTCGTCCGGATCACCGACGTCGGCCAGCTCTGAGGTGTCGATCGGCGCGGTGCCGACCGGCGGCGCCCGACCGAGGGCCCAACAGGGCCGGGGTACGCCGGGCGGCCACGTCCTCGATCCAGCCGAACAGCAGTACCGCCCCGGCGGCCAGTAGGCACACCCCGGTCAGTCGCAGCGCGATCGAGGCCACCGAGTTGTACGGGAGCACCGGCGCGAGCAGCAGGAACATCCCGAGGCTGGCCGGGATGTGCCACAGGTAGATGGTGACCGCCCGGGCGCTGACCACCCGGAGCACGGCACCCAGCGGCACCCGGCCGACCAGCCGGGGCTGCACTCTGAGCAGCACGGCGACGAGCGCCATCGACCACAGTGTGGTGCCACCCGCGATGTGGTTGAGGTCGACGGCCCGGCCGGTCACCATGGCGGCCACCACCCAGGTGCCGCCCACCCCGGCGAGGCCGGCCACGAGGCAGCCGTACCAGCGCCACGGGACGCGGTGCAGCAGCCGATCGTGGTGGGCGAAGCCCAGCAGCCAGCAGGACAGGTAGGCGGCGACGAAGTAGCCGGCGTGCACACCGCCGAGATGCATCCCGACCGGCAGCGCGGTGGCGACGGCGATGCTGGGCCACGGCCAGCGCCGGAACAGCCACAACAGCCCCGGCGAGAGCAGCACCAACCACAGATAGGTGACGACGTACCAGAGCCCGATGTGGAACACCCAGGCCCAGGACTGTCCGCCCACCGGTGGCACCCGCAGGGGTAGCACCCACCAGAGCAGTTCAGCCCAGCCGGCCACGCCACTGGGCAGCGGACGCCACCCGACGGAGAGCACCACCAGTGCGATCGCGCCGAACGCCCAGTACGGCAGCAGCAGCCGGCGCAGCCGCCGGAGTACGGCCGGCGGACCGTGCCGGTCGAGTGACGCCGCCATCAACGAACCAGCGATGCCGAACATCAGACCCATCGCCGGCACCAGCAGGCTCAACCAGATCCAACCGGTGACGTGGAAGATCACGACGCGGACCAGGGCGAGCGTCCGCAGCAGGTCCAGGTAGCGGTTTCGGCCATCTGCGGGGTCGGCGGACTGGACGGCGCGCGCCGCCTTACTCCTACCAGGGATGACGACCCTGGACGCCTCACCGATGACCACAACGCACAATAACGCCACAACTAGGACAAAGTTCGTGGCATCGCGAACGCGAGTAGCGGGAGCGGCCGCCGCCGGCGGGCTGTCCCTCCGATCAGCCAGTTTCCCCCGACAGACAGCCCACCGGACGTGGATCCCGAGGGAATCACCATGCGCGCGGATATTGGATTGGCCGCTGAGGACGGCGTTCTATCGAAGGACGAGAAGGTCGAGTGCGTCGATGACTGGGCCGGACTCGGTTTGAGCGGCGAGGTGGAGTCGAGCCAGACCGGCGGCGTACTCGTTGTTGGTGATCAGCTGTAGGGGCGTGTGTGCTTCCCGGCGCATGCTGGCCGCGACGTCACGAAGCGACGGTGCCGTGGTCTGCGGGACCTGCTCGAGTGAGATCGTCGCGAAGCCAGCGGCGGCGAAAGCCGCCTCGACGTCGTGCACGCTGGGGTAGGTGTTCAACACGCGGATGGCCTCGGGAAAGAAGCGGAACAGCGTGATTGCGTGGTGGCGCCCAGCGAAGGCGGAGCGGATCAGCACCTGCCCGCCGGGACGCAGCACGCGGCGCAGCTCACGTGCGGCAGCGGTCAGGTCTGGCACGTGGTGGATGACGGTGGACAGCCAGGCCGCGTCGACACTTCCGGCCGCCAGCGGGACGTTGGCAGCGTCTCCGGCCAGGACCTGAGGGTGTAGGCAGCGGGCTCGCATGGCCTCGGCCGGCTCGACGGCGACAACGTCGATGCCGTCGTACCAGTCGGTGAAGGTCTGCGCCCACGCGCCGGTGCCCGCGCCGAGGTCGAGCAGGCGGGTGCCGGGCTGAGGGTTGAGGTGGCGGGTCACCGCTTCACGCCATCCGGCGAGTGCCTGGTCGGACAAGTGACGGGTGGCCTCGAACGCTGCCGCGTCGTGGCTGTTGTAGGCGATGCGAGCCATGTCACTGACCCAACCGCTTCCGTACCGGCTGCGGCAAGGATGGATGCTGTGATTCACCTACGGCAATTCGCCTGGGCGGATTACGTCGGCATCACCGGGTCCGCCCGCCGTCCGGATGACTCGTGGCGCTCCGATCGACTGCCATCGACTGGGCGGCGATCCCCTCAACTTCGCTGGGCAATGTCAGACCTGTCGATTAGAATGTATGTACTAATCAAGATCCTGACCTGGGAGGACGCCCGTGACCGCGCCCGCCTCCACGCCCCTCACCCCCTACGCGACACTGCTCGGTTTCACCCGCTACGTCGACCGCACCGGCCCCACCAAGGCGACCTTCGTGGGCGGGCTGCGCAAGCAGCGCGCCAGCCGATCCGGCTTCAACCCGCACGGCCAGTTCGTCAAGGCACTCAAGGCCGACATCGCCTTCCACACCGGCGGCACCCACCTGGCCGGGGTGGCCGACATCGTCAAGCCACGATGGCGCCCGCTCTACCAGGCGCTCGTCCCCGGCGCCACGACCTGGCTTCGCTCCCTCGGCGAGCCGGCCGCCGTCGATCTCGCCCAGACCCGCGACGCCCTGGCCATGCTGGGTGACCTGCCCGTCAAGATCAACCCCCACTTCGGGGTACGCCACGCCGACGGCCGCGCCGAAGCGGTCCGCCTGCACTTCGACGAGGCCCCACCGAGTGAGGAATCGGTGCTCGCCACCCTGCACCTGATGGCCCGACACATGGACGCGGTGCTCCCGCACGCCGAGCCGGTCCTGGTCGACGTCCGCCGCGGCCTGGCCCACCGCATGCCCACCGACGCCAAGCCCGACCAGATCGAACGCTGGCTCTCCGGCGAAGCCGCCGCCTTCCGCGCCATCTGGTCCACCGCCGCCTGACCCACCCCCGACCTCCACGTCCCACCCCCGACCTCTACCTCCCACCCACGCACCCCACCCGCTCCCGCGACCCACGTCCGCCTGAGGCGCGACGCGCGCTCCGTGCGCCAGCCCGGCAAGATCGCGCTCGATCCAGGATGTAATGGCCTCCGCTCCTCGGGAGGCCACTACATCCATGTTCGAGCGCGATCATGGGGATAACGACGCGCATCGGCGCCGGTGTGTTGACTGTGGTTATCCACAGGGGCAGCGTGACGCGAAGAGGTTCGGCCAGTCTGAGGCCCATGCCGAAAGCTCCTCGTCGGCCGCCGCAGTTGCGGGGCCGGGTCTTCCGTGGCTCGACCGCCGTCTCGCGAGGCCTCCTGACCCGCAACGAGCTACGCAGCTCGGCGTGGCGACCGCTCTTCCGCGACGTCTACGCCGATGCCCAGATCGCAGTCACCCACACGATCAGATGCACCGCCATCGGACGTTGGCTGGTCCCGCCCGGTGCGGCCATCGCAGGGCGCGCTGCGGCCGGCCTTTACGGATGCGCGAAATCGAGCGCGAGCGAGCCGGTCGACGTCCTCGTTCCCACCGCCACCCGGATCGGCCCGACCGCCGGCATCCGGGTCCACCACGGAGAGATCGACTCCGGCGACACCGTGGACCGGGCCGGGGTCACGGTGACCAGCCCAGCGCGTACCTGCTGGGACCTGGCCCGTTGGCTCGATGTGATCGAGGCGGTGGTCGTCATCGACGCCATGCTGGCCAACCGGCTGACGACCACGCCAGCCCTGCGCGAGTACGCGCTGAGCCGGGCCGGTCGACGCGGCTGGCGATCGCTGCTACGCGCGGTCGACCTGGCCGACGCGGGCGCGGAGTCCCCTCAGGAGTCCCGCACCCGGGTCGGGCTGGTGCTCGCCGGCCTGCCGAGGCCGGAGACGCAGTGGGTCGTGGCCGAGCAGGGCCGATTCGTGGCCCGTCTGGACCTGGCCTGGCCGCAGTTCAAGGTCGCGGTGGAGTACGACGGACTCTGGCACGACGATCCTGAGCAGTTCCACCGGGACCGCCAACGCCTCAACCGACTGCTCGGCGGCGACTGGATCGTGCTGCACCTGACCGCCAAGCGCCTCCGAGACGACTTGACGGGTTCCTCGCCGAGGTCCGGGCCGCCCTACGGGCACGCTCGAACTCCCCCAGGTGACGATGATCGTGCTCGAGCATGGATGTAGTGGCCTCCCTAGATGGGGAG
>NZ_JBEZEH010000185.1:0-14455 GCF_040648775.1 Micromonospora sp. NPDC049089 | reverse complement strand
GGGACCGATCCTGGTCCCGCACACCGGCCGACGTCGTGTGGCGTTCGATCTAGCCGATCAGGAGTACGGAAGCCGCAGCACCGACTGGTTGCCGATGCCCAGCGTGGTCGGGTTGTTGCCGATCGCCGACCAGACCTCCACCCGGACCGTGCCGTTGCTCAGCGCGCCCAACGTGCCGGTGGCCGAGGACAGGCCGGCGTTCTGGGTGTAGTGCTCGTAGCCGGTGACCGGGTCGGTGGCGAAGTAGCGCAGCGTCTCCACCCGTTCCCAACTACCGTTGCCGGTGAGGTCGTACGAGATCCGCACCTGCACGCCGTTGCCGACCGCTGTCCCGGCGTCGACGAACAGGTCGAACGCCGTCTGCCCGCCGGCGTAGGCGAGGTTGAGGCCGGTCGCCGTGAAGACCTGGGCGTTGGTCGGCGTACCGTCGTGGTTGCCGTTCGCCGCCGCGACCGTCGTCGTGGCCGCGCTGCCGGCGCCGCCCAACCCACCTCCCGGCAGCAGGTAGCGGGTCGGCCCGCCGGTGGACGGCGGCGGAGTGGTCGTCGGCGGGGTGGTCGTCGGCGGGGGATCCGTCGGCGTCGTCGGGGGAACGCCGCCGGCCGCGTTGCCACCACTCCAGGTGTACGCCCCGGTGGTGGCCGTCTTGCCGGCACCCACGGCGAGCGTGGTGCCGTTGGAGAACGTCACGGTGATCGGCGTCGCCGTCGGGTTCGACGCCACGTAGGTCCGGGCCCCGTTGCGGGAGAAGACCGCGGACAGCGGATGGTTGCCGGTCACCGTCGTGTCGACATTGCCGAGGGCGGCGAGGTTACGGATCCAGTGGAACGTGTGCGCCCGGCTCTCTCCCTCTTCCGGCGTGTAGCCGGGGTTCGCGCGCAGGTTCGCCAGCGCGGCGTCGGCGTCCCCGAGGGCCTGGAACTGCCAGAGGATGTCCTGCCACACCGTCGGTTGTCCGCCGTTGTTGCGGACGAGTTCGGCGTAGTTGGTCCGCACGTACGCCGGGTTGTTACCGAGGTAGAGGTGACCGCCGGTGACCGGCAGCAGGTTGATGCCCTGGATCATCTCCGGCTCGGCGCTGAACCAGGTGGCGTACGCGCCGCCGTCACCCCAGACCATGCCGACCGTCGAGTGCCCGAAGGCGGCGGGGAAGTTCTGGTCGCTGACGTCGAACCAGTACTCCTGGATCGCCGCGGCCTGCGTGGTGTAGAGGAAGACACCCGCGTCGCGGACGGCGGTGTCGCCGGTCGTCTGCCCCCACTGGATCAGGGCGTTCGCGAAGTTCATCCCCTCGGACGAGGACTCCTGGTTGTTGCCGGAACCGAACGAGCCGTGCCCGGACGCCCAGTCGTGCCCGGCGTAGATGTCGAAGTCCCGCAGGTACGGGAAGCGGGTGTCGTCGCGACGGTAGTTGTTGGCGTCGCGGATCAGCAGGTCGACCATCCCGCCGTAGCGGCTGGTGGCCGCCCAGGCCGGGTCGAACTTCGCCAGGGTCGCGGCGGCGGCGATGTAGTAGCCGTAGTGGAAGTGGTGGTCGTTGAGCTCCTGGTCGGACCCGTACGACGCCGGGTAGCCGATCAGCGTGCCCCAGTTGTTGTCGTAGTAGAAGACCCGGCTGGTCTTGCCGCTGGACGCGGTGAACCAGTCGGTGAGCGTGCTGCGGATCGCGTTCAGCGCGCTGTCGCGCGTCGTGGTGTCGTTGACCTGGTCGGCGATCTCGGCGATCCGCGCGGCACGGCCGAGCCCCTTGCCGGTCCAGTAGGTGTCGTTGCCGCGTTGGTCCATCGGGTTGGCGCGGGTGGCGGCCAGGTGGCCGGTGAGCGTCGACAGGTCGCCACCGCTGCCGTCGCCGACGGCCGGCAACTCCGGCAGGATGCCCTGGAACTTCATCGCGGTGCGGAACTGGTTGACGCCGGTGAGCACCTTCATCCGGCCACGCGCCGACGGATAGGTCGGCGTGATCGCTGTGGAACCGCTCAGCGACTTCCACTGGTGCGGGTAGAGGCTGACCACCGTCTGCGTGGCGGTGCCCTCCCGGGCGGTGGTGGTGAACGCGTACGTGGTGGTCAGGCCGCTGGTCGCGGGGTTGTAGGCGTACGAGACCTGGGTGCCGGTCACGTGGGCGTGCGCGTACTGACCGTAGGTCGCGGCCAGCGCGGCGCGCTCCGTCGCGCTGGACGTCGGCGGCAGCAGGGCGACGGAGAAGTAGCCGCGGCCGGCCAGGGTGGACGAGATCCGGCCGGACGCCACGGTCCAGGTGGCGCCGCTGGGCGCGAACCCGACGTAGTCGTGGCCGTTGACCCGGAAGCCGATGGTGGCACCACTGTTGGACCAGACGTCGGGGGTGCCGGCGGTGCTGATCTGCGCGTTCCCGCCGGTGGTCTGGAAGTACGCGAAGGGCAGACCGTGGCCGATGGTCGCGCGCATGGTGCGCGTGCCGTCGCTCCAGTGCGGGCTGACCGTCCAGTCCGTCCAGCCGTCGACCTTTACCAGGGGTGCGGCGAGCCCGGCCACACCGACCCGGATGTCCTGCACGTACGGGTAGTGGAACTCACCGACGCCGGTGGCGGTGCCGCTGATGGCGGGCGTGGAGTTGGCGGAGAAACCGAGGCCGTCGCCGAAGGTGTCGTAGGAGATCGGGTGGGCGTGCAGCGGCTCACTGAACGAGCAGTCGGTGCGCTTCCACAGCAGCGAGGACCACCAGTCGTTGGTGGGGATCGGCCCGGCGGGCGCGTTGGCGGTGGCGAACTGCCGGGGGTTGCTGGTCATCGCGCCGCAGCCGCTGGGCAGCGGGCCGACCGGGGTGGTGGTGTAGCTGCCGGCGCCGACGGGTGCGGCCTCGGCTGCGCGGGTGACGGGGATGGTGAGGCCGCCGACGACCAGGGCCAGCGCGGTGGCGGCGGCCAGGGCCCATCGGCGGTGGGGGACGGGAGGTTTCATCGTGCCTCCATCGCGCGCGCCGGGTGCGGCCCTTGCCGGGTCCAGCGCTTTGCGTCTGAATTGGGGGGAAGGTCGGGTGAGAGAGCGCTCTCTCGGCCACGGTAATGGAGCACCGAGATCCCCGTCAATGTGTCCAACGCGTTGCGTGCTGATATCGCTATTTGCCGGCGCCCGCACTGTCGCTCAACAGCGACTCCGGTACGCGCATCCGCCACGCGTCGGTCACCAGCTCGGTCAACCGGTCCAGGTCGACCGCCGCCAGGCGCAGCAGCACCAGGGGCAGGCCCTCGTAGCCGGGCGTGGTGAAGAAGATCTCGGGCTCCCCGAGCAGGAGAGCCTGCTTCTCGGCCTCGTCGCCGACGAACAGCACCGCGATGTCGAGCCGGATCACCCGGGGCTTGCCCGGTGTCCGCTCCGGATAGGACCAGACGAAGCCCTTGTCGGCCACCCGGAAGTCGAAGCCGTCACTGGCGATCTCCACCGTGTGCGGCAGGGCCAGCGCCACCCGGCGTACGTCGTCCGCGTCAGCCACCGGATCCCCTCACACCGCGCGCCATCCGCATGGGCTGAGATTACGCGGTGGACAGCTCGATGGCCGTGGCGCCGACGATCGCCCGTTCGCCGTTCTCCTGGACGTAGCCGACCACGCTGGCGCGTCGCGGATCGAGACCAGGTGGCGTCGCCAGCTCCAGCTGCCCTCGCTCGGCGTCCAGGCCCACCGACCTGAAGGCGCGTACGACGTTGTCCTGCCGCAGCGTCCGCCCGGCGTTCTCCCCCCGGGCGATGGCGCTGGTCAGCTCTCGTTCCACGACCGCCAGGTGCACCACCGCGCGCTCCGGCGGCTGTTCGGTGCGGTAGTCCACCATCACCCGGTCATTGCCCAGGTTGGCGATGGAGAGCGCCAGTGGTGTGGCGGCGGTCGAGGCCATGGCGGACATGATCGCGGCGGCTGCCCGCCGGCGATCGGAACCGACGAACTCGACGGTGCCGTTGACGACCATCTGCGGGGTGTAGAGACCCCGGGTGCCGAACGCGCGCGCGTACGCCTCCTGACGCGCGGTGTACGCGGCGTCCGCGAACTGGTCGGGCCAGCCCAGGTCGTCCCAGTAGTCGACGTGGAACCCGAGGGCGAAGACGTTCTGGCCCCGGTCCCGGGCGTCGCGCTCGATCTCGCTCAGCAACTCCTCCGCGGGCGGGCAACTGTTGCAGCCCTGGGACGTGAACATCTCGACGACGGCGAAGCCGCCGTCCGTCGATGGATTCGTCATGGTGGCGTGTCCCCTCCCACGGTCTGCCCGACGGCGTCGCGTACCCCGGTGCCCGGCGGCCTTGCGTTTCCCGTTCCGGCCGAGACAATGCGCGTGGGGCCGCGTCCCTGCCGGCCTCGCGACGAGCGCCGTCGGGCCGGGTGGTTGGATGGTCGGGTGCAGTTCACCGTGACAGACGCGCCGGCGCGGGAGCGTTTCGAGGCGCGCGACGAGGCGGGCACGGTCGTCGGGTTCGTCACCTACCAGCTGACCGGCTCGATCATCGCCTACACCCACACCGAGGTCGATCCGGCGTACGAGGGCAAGGGCGTCGGGTCGACGCTGGCGCGGGCCGTGCTGGACGACGCGCGGGGCAAGGGCCGGACCGTCGTGCCGATCTGCCCGTTCATCGCCGACTGGGTGGTCAAGCACCCCGAGTACGAGAGCATCGTGGTGCGCTCCACCCGCAAGATCAAATAACAGCTGGTGTCAGGCGTCCGGTAGGAGCTTGGCGGCGAGGTTGCGGGCCGTGGCGGTCAGGGTGTCGATGTCCAGCCCCGTCCGCCCCATGAACACCAGGCCCTGCTGCGCGGCGAGCAGCGCGCGCGCCGTCTCGACCGGGTCGACGTCGCTCGGCAGGTCGCCCTCGTCCTGCGCCCGCCCGACGCTCTCGGCGACCAGGGCGGTCGTCGCCTCGTAGGTACGCCGCGCCTCGGCGAGGACGTCGGGATCGCTGGTGGCGAGTTCGTACGTGCTGTTGGCCATGAGGCAGCCGCGCCGGGCGGCAGCACCATCGGTGTCGTTCACCGGTGCCATGACGAACGCGCGCAGCGCGTCCAGGGCGCGGGGGGCGGCGGCGAGCATCTCGCGCAGGTAGCCGCCGCTGGTGTCGGTGTATTCCCGCAGCGCCCGCAGGAACAGCCGGTGTTTGTCGCCGAAGGCGCCGTAGAGGCTGCCCTTGCCCAGCCCGCTGACGCGTACCAGGTCCTCCAGGGAGGTCGCCGCGTAGCCGGCGTCCCAGAACTGGTCCCGGACGGCGCGGATCACCTGCTCCTCGTCGAACTGCCGTGGCCTCGCCATCTGACCAGCGTAACGATTGTTGACCGTATGGTCCACCAAACGTAGGGTGGTCCGATGCGCACTGCGGCGAAGATGCCGCCCGACAACGGCCGGATCGTCACCATCGGCGGGAGACCACAACGATGACAGCCTCCACCTTCCGCGCCCTGCACCACGACCGTGCCATCGGTGACCCGCTCGTCCTGCCGGGCCCCTGGGACGCGGCCAGCGCCCGGGTCCTGGCCGACGCCGGTTACCCGGCGCTCGCGACCCCGAGCGCGGGTGTGGCGGCCTCGCTCGGGTACGAGGACGGCGCGACACCGCCGGACGAGATGTTCGCGGCTGTCGCGCGCATCGTCCGCGCCGTGTCCGTTCCGGTGTCCGCCGACGTCGAGGGCGGTTACGGCCTCGCCCCCCGCGAGCTGGTCGGGCGGCTGTTGGAGGCTGGCGCCGTCGGCTGCAACCTGGAGGACTCGGAGGGGGACGCCACCCTCAAGGACCCCCGGCGGCACGCTGACTGGCTGGCCGAGGTGCGCGCGGAGGCGGGCGACGCTCTCTTCGTCAACGCCCGCGTCGACACGTTCCTGTTCGGAACGGGTGACCCGGCCGACGCGGTGGAACGTGCCCGCCTCTACGTGGCTGCCGGCGCCGACTGCGTCTACCCGATCCTGGCGCCGCCACAGGTGCTCCCGCGGCTGCGGGAGGGCATCTCCGGGCCGATCAACATGGCCGCCGGACCCACCCGGGAGTCCGTTGCCGAACTGGGCCGGCAGGGCGCCACACGCATCACCTTCGGGCCAGGAATGCAGCGGTACGCGATGGCGTCGATCGGCGACCTCGCGGCCGAGCTTCGCGCCTGAGCCTGCCCGTCGACCCGGAGGATCGGGCGCAGCGCCTTCCGGCTTGCGCCGCACCATCGACGGTGACCGTTTCACACGGCTGACCGAACGGGGCACTAGATGACGGGGAGTTCACCACCGTCGACTGTCAGGCTTACTCCGGTGACCCACTGGGCCCGGTCCGATACGAGGTAGGCGACTGCCTCGGCGATGTCGCGCGGGTCTCCGGGACGACCCAGAGGGATGCCCGCTGTGGTGGCGGCAAGCGTGACCTCCATCGCGTCGGCGAAGTTCTGGCGGATCGCGTCTGCGCCGGGGGTGAGCACGTTGCCGGGAATGATCGTGGTGACGCGGATTCCGGCAGGCGCGAGCTCGGAGGCGAGCGCTTTGCCGTAGGCGTTGAGGGCGGCCTTGGCGGCGCCGTAGTGCGCCAACGGCGGTGCCGGCGTGAGGGACGCTCCCGACGAGATGTTGACGATCACGCTGCCCGACCCGGCCTCGCGTAGCGCCGGTAGCAGCTCGTTGTTGACTCTCACGGCGGACAGGTAGTTGAGGTCGAGCGCGTCGATCCACTCCTCATCGGGGATGGATGAGATACCGCCGATGTGGGCGCGTGCCGCCGCCGCGTTGTTGACCACGATGTCGACGCCGCCGAGTTCGTCGAGCGCTGCCGCAGTGAATGCCCGTACGCCCGAGAGCGTGCCGATGTCGCCCTGAATGAAGGTCGCGGCCTTCGGCGTCTCGTCGGAGGCGTTACGCGCCGTGGTGACGACAGTCGCGCCGCCGTCGAGCAACCGCTGCACGATGGCAGCGCCGATCCCGCGAGAACCTCCCGTGACGACCGCGCGCTTGCCGGCGAACTCGGTGGGATCCGGCGGGGCAAGAGCTTTGAACATGAACTCACAGTAGCGAGTGCCACGGTGCTCGGCGGGCTGATCGTCAGCACGCATCGCGGGCTTGGCGCGACCTCGCCGACCTCGCCGTCGGACTGAGCGAGCGCGGCGCGCCCATTGCCTATTCAGCGACGGCCGAGCCCCCGGCGCGCCGTCGTGGTGGACGGCTGCCGGGGGCTCGAACGCAGTCGGTCAGGCCTGGTTGCCGTTCGGCAGCACCGCGGCCATCTCGTCGCCGGCGCCGGCGAGCACGCGTGCCTGCTGCGGCCAACTGCCCAGCCCAGGTGCGGCGCGCAGGCCGGCGGCCCGGATCAGGTCGCGCAGCGCCGGCTCGTCCAACCCGCCGAGCTGGTCGTACGTGCGCACGCCAGCGTCCTGCAACGCGGCCGCCATCTTCGGCCCGATCCCCTGGATCCGGCGGAAGTCGTCGGCAGGGCCCGTCGGGTCGGCGTCGACGCTGCTGATCGTCGTGTCGGCGGCCGAACGGACCGGAGGGGTCGCGGCGGGGGTCGGGCGGACCGGAGGCGCGGCCACCGCCGACTCGTCGGCCTCGGTGGAGGCAACCGCAAGCTCGGCGTCCACGGGCTCAGCGTCCACCGGCTCGGCGTGCACCGGCTCGGCGTGCACCGGCTCGGCGTGCACCGGCTCGGCATCGGACGGGCCCGGGGTCCCCAACGACTCTGCCGGCGTGGCGTCGACCGCCGTGGCCTTGGTCTCCACGTCGTCGGCCGGCGTCGTGTCGAGCGGTGCGGTGTCGGCGGACGGGAGGTCGTCCGCCGGCTGGCGGGGGGCGACCACGGCCGCCGGGGCGGGCTGCTCGTCGGCCGGGACCGGCTCGGTGGCCGAGTCCACGCCCGAGTCCTGCCGCAGCTCGGCGGCGTCGGGCTGCTCGGTGACCGGCACGGGCGGCGGGTCCTCGGTCAGCGCCATGTCCGCCGGGTCGACGGTGCTCGGGGCGTCCGCCGGCACGGGCACCGGGGTGGGACCGTCCGGTCCGGTCACTGCGGCCGGCGCGCTGACCGTGTCGACCGGTACCGGCTCGTCGGCTACCGCGGTGGGTGCCGGGTCGACGGCGGCGGCGGGCTGGGCCTCGTCGGTGGTGGCGGCCGGCGTGGGCGTGGAGATCACGGCCAGACCGGCGACGGGGTCACCATCCACAATCGATTTGCCCTGTACGCCCCGCCGGCCGCGCAGCAGCCACCCGGCGGCCAGGCCCAGCAACAGTGCAAGTACCACTATCAGTGAGTGTCCGAAAGACCACGCCACGGCGAACCTCCCTCTCAGGTCGTTGGAAAAGTCACGAGAAAAACTCGCCGCAGCTTCGCACACGCGTATTGCCGACGACAGGCAGGATCGGCCGTCAGCGTTGCGGGTGGGACAGCCACCTCAGCCGGTGCCTGCCGGGTGACACAGCGTCGCCCGATCACACCAGAAGACGGCCCGATGAGACCCGGGTCGGGCACGGAGCGGGTCAGGTGTGGCTCGGTCGGATGGAGCGCTCCGGACGCGATGAGACCCGGGCCCGGCGAGGACGCCGAGCCCGGGTCGGGTGATGCCGGGTTCAGTCCCGGTCGCCCTCGTAGGTGTGGAATTCGTCGACGAACCGGCGACGGAGCCGTGGTATCCGGCTGGTCACTCCGAAGTAGCCGCGCGCGCCGAGCAACGCGAGTCGACCCACCACCGGCCGGTACATCCGGTCGTCGCCGCTGGTGCCGCTGCGGTTCAACGATTCGGCGACCCGGGCGAAGCCGTACGGCGCCATCACGGCCTCGTAGTCGGCGACCGCCTGGAGCAGCGTCTTGTCGCCGGCGGTGGCGCGGCTGAGTTGTGCGCAGAGCAGGCGGGCGTCGCGCAGCGCGGTGTTCGCCCCCACGCCCCGGCCCGGGGTCATGGTGTGGATGGCGTCGCCGAGCATGGTGACTGTGCTGCTCTTCCAGGGCGGCACCGGCTCGGATGTGGACACTTTGATCGGTAGGGCGCTGGCCGGGTCCGCGTGGGCGAGCAGTTCCCGCAGGTGCGGGTGCCAGTTCGCCGTGAGATCCAGGGCGACCTGCACCAGGTCCTCACCGCGGCGTTCCATGATGTCGGTCGGGAACCGGTTGGCCGCACTCCAGATGATCAGGTTGATGTTGTCGGTGGTGGTGTCGTGGGCCAGGCCGGGCCAGTCTCGGAGCAGGGCGGCGTCGGGCTCGCTGACGCCGGGCTTCATCGCGCGTTCGGCGTCCCACTTGAACTCCATGACGTGCAGCACGCCCATCATCCCGCCGACGCCGAAGATCAGTGAGATGCCCTGCTGGACCCGCTCCGGAATGAGACCGCGGGTGTGCGGGGTCAGCGGGATGCGGGTGGCGATGTTGATCGTCCCGGCGTCGCGGGTGACGGCGTGTGGCAGGTACTGGCGGCGTACGGCGGAATGGGTGCCGTCGGCCGCCACCAGCAGGTCGCCGGTGGCGCTGGTGCCGTCGGCGAAATGCGCGGTGACAGTGCCGTCGTCGCGCTGCTCGTACCGGGTGAAGGTCTTGTCGAAGTGCACCACGTCCTCCAGGCCGGTCAGTAGCACCTGGCGCAGCACCATCCGGGCCACCGAGTGCTCGGTGCGGACCGGGTCGGCGGTCGGCCGCAGCGCGAACGACGCGGTCTGGCGCAGCCCCTGGGTGACGACGTTGAAGTAGTGCGGCGGCCGGGCGCAGGTGGCCAGGAAGGTGGCGAACAGCTCCGGGGGCAGGCACTCCTTCAGCGCTCGGCTACCGGTGGGGCCGATGCCGACCCGGTAGCCGAGCAGCCCCTCGGCGCGGTCGCGGTGCCGTTCGTAGACGGCGACGCTGATCCCGGCGCGGCGCAGGCCGTGCGCCAGGCACAGCCCGCCCGTGCCCGCGCCGATGATCAGGACGTGCGGCGGCGCGGCGGACATCTCAGCCGGCCGGGTGCGCGGCGGGCGCCTCGGTGACGGCCGGCCGCGGAGCGGGTGCCTCGGCCGCGTCCCACCGGTAGAAGCAGCCGGCGATCGCGTCCCGGGGGGAACGCCAGGTCGGCAGGTACGGCGACGTGTGCGCGGAGAGCCGCTCGTTGACCTGTCGGAAGAGCGGGTGGTTGCGGGCCGCCGCGAGCGCGTCCGGGTCGACGTCGTCCGAGGTCTCCAGCAGGTGTACGTACAGGTCGTGCAGGCAGTACAGGGATCGGTGCGTGACACCGGTCAGGCCGGGCAGTTCGGTGGCGTCGGACTCGGCGAAGATCTGCGCGACCCGCCCCTCCGCTCCCGGGATGATCCGGCTGACGATCAGTAGACGACTCATGGGACCCCTTCCGCCGGTGGCCTGCCCGACCCCTCGGGGACCGGTGCCACGTGCTCTGTGCGCCCACCGTGCCGTAGCGCCTGTCACATCACCGTCACGTAGGCCGAACGGACGGTGACGGCCACCGCTGTCACGTACGCCGGACCGCGGGTGACGGGCGGTCGGCGACGGCCTCGCGGCTGGCCTGGCGGATCGGGGCGAGGGTGTCGTCGAGCAGGGCGCTCATGGCCGGGCTCGGCTCCAGCCGCAGCTCCCGGCGCAGCAGGTCCCGATAGACGTAGAAGGCGTGCACGGCTTCGAAGGCGTTGCCCTCGGCCAGGTGGATGCGGACCACCAGCCGGTGTGGTGTCTCCCGTAACGGCTCGGCGGCCATCGCCTCCAACGCGGCTTCGAGGGCCTCGCCGTGCCGCCCCGCGGCCAGGTGGTGCCCGGCCACCTGTTCCAGCATGTGCAGCCGGAGTTGGCGCAGGCGTTCCCGGTCCAGCAGCACCCAGTCGTCGTACCAGCCGGGCAGGAGGTCGTGCCGCCCGGCGGCGAGCGCGCCGGCCGCGGTGCGCGGGTCGTCGCCGTCCCGGACCCGGGCCGCGGTGCCGACCAGGTCGTCCACGTCGAGCCGGACGGCCGGGCCGAGGCGTACGGTGTCGCTGGCCACTGTCATCGGGCAGCACGGGTCCTGTCGCAGCCGCCACAGGGCGGTACGCAGGGAGGACAGCGCCCGTTCCTCCGACGCGTCGGGCCAGAGCAGCCCGGCGAGCTGGCTGCGGGTGGCGCCGGGGCGGAGCCCGATCAGCGCGATCACCCGTTGCAGCCCGCGCGGCACCACGACCGGCACCGCCTCGCGGAGGAGCCGGAACCCTCCGAGCAGGTGCAGTGAGACGCCCTCCTCGGGCGGGTCTCCGGCGGTCGGCACGGACGAATCAGCGGCCACGGCGGCACCCCCTGCGGAACGCTCGTCCCGACTGTCTGCTGTGTCCCGGATCGGTTGCCCTCGACGCCACTGTCGACCCCGCCGATCGCGGCGTGGCCGGGCGCGGCCCCGCCCGCCGAGGCCGCCGGGCTGACCACGCTGAAGATTATCAATAACGGTCACGTTGCGTCAACGCCGACGTGGACGTTCTATTGGCGACGGCCAACCCGAAATCGGTTCTGAACTGCATAAACATTAGCGCATCGAACCCGCCCGGCACATAGCTGATACACAGGTTGCGTCAACGCAGCGTCACCGTCATCCGTCGCTGGCCGACCTGGCACGGTGACGCCGCCGTGACGAGGATCGGCGCATCGTGTCGGCAGTCGTCCAGCGCGTCCGGGGGCCACCCGTCGCCGGCCGGACGCCGTGGGGGGAGGCCCAACATGGACCGATCACTGATCATCGCGAAGGTCGATCCGACCGCCGAGGAGCGGGTCGCCGAGATCTTCGCCGAGTCGGACGCGACGGAGCTGCCGCGCCTGGTCGGTGTCCGGCACCGCTCGCTGTACCGACTGCACGACCTCTATGTGCACCTGCTCGAGACCGCCCAGCCGGCGGAGGGCGCGGTGGAGGCCGCGCGTGACCACCCCGAGTTCATCCGAGTCAGTGACCGCCTACGCCCGTACGTGTCGCCGTACCTGTCGACCTGGCGCTCGCCGCGCGACGCCATGGCGCGGTGCTTCTACCGGTTCGACTCCCCGGACACCGGGCGGCGGTCGTGACGGCCACCGCGCCGCGTGAAGAGCAGCTCTGGTCCCGCTGCGCGGGCTGCGCGACCCTGCTCTACCGCAAACGGCTGCGCCGCAACCTCGACGTCTGCCCGGAGTGCGGGGAGCATACCCGACTCGGCGCGCCGGAACGCCTGCGCCAACTGGTCGACCCGGGTTCGCTGCGCCTGCTGCCCGACCGGCTGCCGGGGGCGGACCCGCTCGACTTCGTCGACGTGCTGCCGTACCCGCACCGGCTCACCGGCGCGCGGGCCAGCACGGGTCTTGCCGAGGGGGTCGTCTGCGCCACGGCCACCATCGGCGGGAACCCGGTGACCCTGGCGGTGATGGACTTCCGCTTCCTCGGCGGCAGCCTGGGCTGCGCGGTCGGCGAGCTGATCACCAGGGCCGCCGAACGGGCGCTCGACGACCGCACGCCGCTCGTCCTGATCACCGCGTCCGGCGGGGCGCGGATGCAGGAAGGCGCGCTGTCGTTGATGCAGATGGCGACCGTCAGTCAGGCCATCGCCGCGTTGCGCGAGGCGGGACTGCTCACCGTGAGCGTCCTCACCGACCCGACCTACGGCGGAGTGGCCGCCTCGTTCGCCACCAACACCGATCTGGTGCTCGCCGAGAGTGGCGCGCGGATGGGCTTCGCCGGCCCCCGGGTGATCCGTCAGATCACCGGGCGGGCCCTGCCGGAGGGCTTCCAGACCGCCGACTTCCTGCTCCGACACGGGCAGGTCGACATGGTGGTGCAGCGCCGGTCGCTGCGCGGACGGCTGACGGCGCTGCTCGCCGCGACCCGCGCCGGCCGTCCGGCGCATCCGCCCGTACCCCGTCAGGAGCCGGCGTCGCACCGCGAGCGCCTTGCCGACGACGGCGCCGTCGTGACGGGGCCGACGGACCCGGCGGCCGAGGGAGACGCCGGCAACCCGGCGGTACGCGACGCGTGGGACACCGTCCGGATGGCGCGGCACCCGGGGCGGCCCACCACACTGGACTACCTGGACTCGGTCTTCGACGGGTTCGTGGAGCTGCACGGCGATCGGCTCGGTGCGGACTGCCCGGCCATCGTTGGTGGGGTGGCGCGGTTGGCCGGCCGGCATGTGATGGTCATCGGTCACCAGAAGGGGCACACCACCGCCGAGCTGGTCGCCCGCAACTTCGGCATGGCCAGCCCGGCCGGGCACCGTAAGGCGCTGCGGCTCATGCGCCTCGCGGCCCGCCTCGGCCTGCCCGTGGTCACCCTGGTGGACACCCCCGGCGCCGACCCGGGGGTGAGCGCCGAGGAGCACGGCCAGGCGGCGGCCATCGCGGAGAACATCCTCACCCTCACCGTGCTGCCCACCCCCGTGCTCGCGGTGATCACCGGCGAGGGTGGCAGCGGCGGCGCGTTGGCGCTGGCGGTGGCCGACCGGGTGCTGATGCTGGAGAACGCCGTCTACTCGGTGATCAGCCCCGAGGGGTGTGCGGCGATCCTCTGGCCGGACCGGTCGGCGGCCCCGCAGGCCGCCCGCGCCCTGCGACTGACCGCGCCCGACCTGCGCCGGCTCGGGGTTGTCGACGAGGTCGTGCCGGAGCCGTCGAGCGCCGCGCACGACGACCCGGCGGAGGCCGCCCACCGGTTGCGTGCCGCCCTGCTGGCCAACCTCCTGCCGCTGCTGGACGTGCCGCCGGCCATGCTGGTCCGGCTGCGCCGGCAACGCTTCCGACGGTTCGGCGCGAACCGCGTCGGCGCTCGGGCGGGCCTGCGATGACGGCCGGCGACGGGGCGCTGTCGACAGTCGACGCGTCCGACGACGTCGGGGTGAACGGCGAGGAGGCCCTCGCCGGGCTGCGCCGGCAGGCGCAGCACCTGATCGCCGAGCTGGCCGGGCCGGTGCGCCGGATCCGGCTGCGCAGCGGGCCGGCGGTGCTGGAGGTCGAGTGGCACCCCGAGGAGGCGACCCGACCGGACGTACCCCTGCCCCGGGCCGAGGCGGCACCGGCGGTCGGTCCGGCGCCCAACGCCGCCCCTGCAATGCTCCGGCCGCCGGTGCCCGGGCGTGCCGCGGTGCGGGCACCGATCGTCGGCACCTTCTACCGGGCGCCGGAGCCGGGCGCGCGGCCGTTCGTCGCGGTGGGCGACCTGGTCCGCCCCGGCCAGCCGGTGGCCATCGTCGAGGCGATGAAGCTGATGAACGAGGTGACCGCCGACCGGGCCGGCCGGGTGGCCGCGATCCTCGTCGAGGACGGCCAGCCGGTCGAGTACGACCAACCGCTCGTCGAGCTGGATCCGGCATGACGGCGCGGGGTGGTTGACCATGTTCGAGACCGTGCTGATCGCCAACCGGGGCGAGATCGCGCTGCGGGTGCTGCGCGCCTGCAAGGAGCTCGGCGTCCGGACGGCGGGGGGGGAAACCCCCCCCCCCCCCCCCCCGGGGGGGGGGGGGGGCGCCCCCCAGGCCCGCCGGGTGGGACCGGCGGCGGGCCCGCGCCGCTACCGCAAACCCCCCCCCCACCTG
>NZ_JBEZEH010000184.1:0-14527 GCF_040648775.1 Micromonospora sp. NPDC049089 | reverse complement strand
GGCGTACGTCACCTGTCACACGCTGCCCGCCCGGCCGTCGTTGCCACTGGCCCTCGTTTCAACGACACCCGCTCCGATGGCTCCCGGTGTGGCGGTAAGACGAGCCGCCAGCACCGGGAGCCATCAGCGACTCAGAGTCGGGCCAGCGCCCGGCGCAGCGGGTCGAGACCCAGGGCGCCCAGGTCCAACGCCTGCCGGTGGAACTCCCGCAGGTCGAAATCGGCGCCCTTGCGGGCCTTGGCGTCCTCGCGGGCCTGGAGCCAGATCCGCTCACCCACCTTGTACGACGGCGCCTGCCCCGGCCAACCCAGGTAGCGGTTCAGCTCGAAGCGCAGGTTCTCGTCCGGAACCCGGCAGTGCGCCCGCATGAACTCCCAGCCCAGCTCGGGCGTCCACCGCTCGCCCGGGTGGAAACCGAACGGATTGTCCTTCGGGATCTCCAGCTCCAGGTGCATGCCGATGTCCACGATGACCCGTGCCGCGCGCATCGCCTGGCCGTCGAGCATGCCCAGCTTGTCGCCCGGATCCTCCAGGTAGCCCAACTCGTCCATCAGCCGCTCCGAGTAGAGCGCCCAGCCCTCACCGTGCCCGGAGACCCAGCAGAGCAGCCGCTGCCAGCGGTTGAGCAGGTCGGCCCGGACGGCGGTCTGCGCCACCTGGAGGTGGTGACCCGGCACGCCCTCGTGGTAGACCGTCGTCACCTCTCGCCAGGTGGAGAAGTCGCTGATGCCCTGCGGCACCGCCCACCACATCCGACCCGGGCGGGAGAAGTCCTCGCTCGGGCCGGTGTAGTAGATGGCACCGTCGCTGGTCGGGGCGAGGCAGCACTCGATGCGGCGGACCTGCTCGGGGATGTCGAAGTGGGTGCCGTGCAGTTCGCTGATCGCCTTGTCGGCCAGCGCCTGCATCCAGTCCCGGAATGCCTCCTTGCCCTGGATGGTCCGGGCCGGGTCGGCGTCCAACGTGGTCACGGCCTCGTCGACGGTGGCACCGGAGCCGGCGATGCGCCCCGCCACGACCCGCATCTCCGCCTCCAGGCGGGCCAGCTCGGCGAAGCCCCAGGCGTACGTCTCGTCCAGGTCGACCTTGGCGCCGAGAAAGTACTGCGAGGCGAGCTCGTAGCGCTCCCGACCGGCGGCCTGCTTGTCCCGCCCGTGCGGGGCCATCTCGGTACGCAGGAACTGGCCGAACTCGGCGGTCGCGGCGGTCGCCGCCGCCGCACCCCGGCGCAGTTCCGCCCCGAGCGTGCCCTCCGCCCCGAGCCGCTCGACCAGCCCGTGGAAGAAGTTGTCACCGGTCGGGTCGACCCAGATGTCGCACTGCTTGGCCACCTCGACCAACTGCACCTTCGAGCTGACCTCACCGGCGGCGAGCGCCTCGCGCAGCGTGGTCTTGTAGCCCTCCAGCGCGGCACCGAAGCCGTTGAGCCGGGCGGCGATGTTGGCCTTCTCGTCGCTGGTCGCGGTGGGCATCAGGTCGAACACCATGCGGATCTCGTGCAGCCCGCTGGTGATCACGCTGACCTCGCTGGTCACCTCACCGGCGTCGTACCGGGCAAGGTCCAGGCCGAGCCGCTCCTGCATGGCCTCCTTGGCGGTCCGTTCCGATTCGTTTTCCGGCTCGGTCACCTCCAGCTCGGCCAGGGTCCGGCGGGTGAGGTCCGCGCGCGCACCGTAGCCGTCGGGCGAGAGGTCGTCGAGCTGGTCGTCATGGCCGGCGATGCCGACGAAGGTCGCGCCGGTGGGGCTCAACGGCGCCCACTCGGCCACGTAGCGGTTGGCGAGTTCATCAATTCGTCCCACGCTGCGACCCTACGTGACCACCCCACCCCCGTGTCGCTGACGTTTGTCGTGTTGGAGCTGCGGGTTCAGGCACGGCGTGACTGCCGAAAGGCGCGCGACTTTGTCGTACGGTTGCGGCAGAGTGTCAGGGGTGAACACCGATACCACTCCTGACAAGGCGCCGGCCCGCGCCTGGCTGCCCGGCTTTGTCGCCCTCGCCGCGATCTGGGGTTCCAGCTTTCTTTTCATCAAGGTCGGGGTGGCCGAGCTGCACCCGGTCCAACTCACCCTCTACCGGGTCGTCGCCGGCGCGTTGACCCTGCTGGTGGTCCTCGCAGTGCTGCGCGACCGGCTGCCCCACGAGCCTCGGGTCTGGGCGCACCTGACCGTCGTCGCCGCCTTCGGCGTGGCCGTGCCGTTCACCCTCTTCGGCTACGGCGAGCAGCGGGTCGAGTCGATGCTGGCCGGCATCTGGAACGCCACCACGCCGCTGATCGTGCTGCCGCTGGCGGTGCTGGTCTTCCGCACCGAGCGGCTCACAGCGCGCCGTGCGGTCGGGCTCGGGTTGGGCTTCGTCGGGGTGCTGGTGGTGCTCGGGGTCTGGGAGGGCATCGGCGGAGCGCACTTCACGGGGCAGCTGATGTGCTTCGGTGCGGCGGCCTGCTACGGCGTGGCCATCCCGTACCAGAAGCGGTTCGTCGCCGACAGCGCGTACTCAGGCTTGTCGCTCTCCACCGCGCAACTGCTGCTCGCGGCCGCGCAGCTGGCCATCGTCGCCCCCTTCGTCGCCGGCCTGCCGCCGCTGCCCACGGAGCTGTCGGCGGGGGTGGTGGCAAGCGTGCTGACCCTCGGCGCACTCGGCACCGGGCTCGCGTTCGTGATCAACATGCGCAACATCCGGCTGGCCGGCGCGAGCACCGCGTCCACTGTCACGTACCTGGTCCCGATCTTCGCGGTGCTGATCGGTGCGCTGGCGCTCGACGAACGACTCAACTGGCACCAGCCGGTCGGCGCGCTGATCGTGCTGCTCGGGGTCGCGGTCTCGCAGGGGATGTTCAGTCGTCGCCGGAGCAGCCCGGTCGTCGGCGTCGGCGCTCCCGCCACACCCGCCGCCGAACCCGTCCGCAGCTGACTGACCACAGTTTCGATCAGCGCCGGGGGTCAGGTGCGGGTGTGCGTCCAGGCCACCAGTTGCTCCGCCGACCAGGTGTTGATCACGCGGTCGGCGGGGACGCCGCAGAGGGCGGCGCGTTCGCAGCCGAACCGTTGCCAGTCGAGTTGACCGGGCGCGTGCGCGTCGGTGTTGATGGCGAACCGGCAGCCGGCCTCCAGGGCGCGACGGATCAGGCGCTTCGGCGGGTCCTGCCGCTCCGGCCGAGAGTTGATCTCGACGGCGGTGTCGTGCTCGGCGCAGGCGGCGAAGACGGCGTCCGCGTCGAAG
Source organism: Micromonospora sp. NPDC049089 (assembly GCF_040648775.1). Taxonomy (NCBI): domain Bacteria; kingdom Bacillati; phylum Actinomycetota; class Actinomycetes; order Micromonosporales; family Micromonosporaceae; genus Micromonospora; species Micromonospora sp. NPDC049089. The sequence continues at coordinate 11,305 of NZ_JBEZEH010000184.1, read as the reverse complement.
TCGCTCTCCGCTCTGGTCCGCGCGCGGTGCCCCCGATCGCCCGGACCGGTCACCCCGGCCGGGCGGGACGACACCATCCGGCCGGTGACGTGCCCGAGGATGTCCAGGTGCGGATTGGCGACCGCCTTCAGCATGCGCCGGGTCATCTTCGACCGCTCGTCCTTCAGGCCGCTGTGCACCGACCCGACCACCACGTCGAGCCGCGCCAACAGGTCGTCGTCCTGGTCCAGGGAACCGTCGGCGAGGATGTCCACCTCGATCCCGGTGAGGATCCGGAAACCCTCGGGCAGCGCCGCGTTCACCTGCGCCACATGGTCGAGCTGCCGGCGCAGCCGCTCCGCGGTCAGCCCTCGGGCCACCGTCAGCCGGGGCGAGTGGTCGGTCAGCACCAGGTACTCGTGGCCCAACTCCACAGCGGCCAACGCCATCTCCTCGATGGGTGAGCCGCCGTCGGACCAGTCCGAGTGGGTGTGACAGTCGCCGCGCAGGGCGGCGCGGAGCGCCGTGGCCTCGGCGTCCAGGTCGCTGCCCTCGGTCGCCACCAGACGGCGGAGGTAGACCGGTTCCTCACCGGCGAGGGACTCCGCCACGCAACGGGCCGTGACGTCACCGACCCCGGCCAGTTCGGTGAGCGTGCCGTTGCCGGCCCGTTCGGTCAGCTCGGCCGCAGGCATGCCGGCCAGCGCCTTCGCCGCCGATCGGAACGCGCGCACCCGGTAGGTGGCCTCGTTCGCCCGTTCCAACAGGAAGGCGATCCGGCGCAGGTCGGCGATGGGATCTCTCGCGCGAGCCATGTCAGGGCGCCTTCGGGCAACCGCGCTTGCGTTGCCACGCGGTGACCTCGGTGGCCGGCTCCCGGTTGCCGCCGCGCCGCCAGGAGTCCAGGTAACGCGCCGGCCAGATCACCCCGCGCCGGATCCACCAGCCGTCCTTGCCCGCGCACGCCGGCGAGATGCCGAAGTGCACATGACACACGTTGTTCGCGTTGCCCGTGCGGCCCACCTTGCCGAGCTGCTGCCCGGCGCGGACCCGCACCCCGGCGTCGATGCCGCCGGTCACGACGCTCAGGTGCGAGCCGTAGTAGCGCACCCCGTCGTCCCCGAGCAGGGCGACCGACAGGCCGCCGTTGTCCGGGCCCTGCGGCCCACGCTTGCGGTACCGGTCCACTCGGCTCACCTCCAGCACCGTCCCGTCGGTCACCGCCACGAACGGCTCGCCGCAGTCGGCGAAGAGGTCCGTCGCCGGGTACGCCCCGTGCGTCGGGTGGTAGTCGACGTTGTCGGCGCGTACCGGAAAGACATGCTTCAGCCCCGCGCGGGGTGCCGTCGCTGACGGCCTGGCCGCCGACGGCGCCGGGGAGGCCGGGTCGGTCGCCGCCGGCGTGGGCGGCTGCGACGCCGGCTGGTCGGCGGTCGCCCAGACCGACTGTGGCGTCGGCGCGGCACCGTCGGGCACCCCCGGCCGGGTGGTCGCGCAGCCGGCAGCCAGCACCGGGGCGAGCAACAGCAGGATCGGGTACGCCGGACGAGCGCGGCGGCTGATCGTCGGCGAGGACATCCGGTCATCCTGGCAGAGCCGGTACCGTGGGCACGAGCGGCACGCGTGAGGGAGGGCAGCGACGGTGACCATTGCCCGACCCGAACCTGGCCCGGATTTCGGCGCCGCCCGCCCGGTTCCGCGTACCCCGTCGGGTCTCTTCCCCTCCGGGCCACCGCCACGGCCCACCTACCGCGAGCCGCACCCGGTCACCGGCGCTGGTGTCGCCGCCGGAGGCGGCGTGGCGGCCGGTTGGCTGCTGCTGTTCGGCCTGCTCGGCACCGACGTGGCCAGCTACGCGTGGTGGACGGTGTTCGCCGGCTTGCTGGCCTGGGCCACCGCCCTGGTGCTGGTGCGCTTTGGCGACCGAGGGGTGGCCACCGGGGTCGCCATCGTCACGGCGGGTGGGTGGAGCATCGCCGCCGCGGTGGTGGCGGTCCGCTGGGCCACCAGTGGTGACTGGCCGCTGTGGTGACCGGCGCGGACGGGCCCCGAAACGGTGCTCGGTGACTGCACCGTGTGCCCGGTTGGCTGCGTAGCGAACGCCGTCTTGACGTGGCCGCCGAGACTCGGCACGCTCGCAACTATGGCCTGGACCACTCCCCGGCAGGATCCCGATCGCAATCGCCGTCGACTGCAGTTGCTGGCCGAGTTGGCGGGCGCCCGGGCGGTCCGCCAACGCAGCCGACCGCAGCGGCAGCGCACCGAGCGTCTGCGCCAGCTCATCGCCACCCGCCGTCGAGTCGTCGGCTGATCCGACTTTGTCAGGAATGACCCGCCCTTCGGGGCGTTGACGGGTCGCCCGCCGACCCGACCGGCTAACGTGCACGCGTAACGAGTCGACGCTGTGTCGAGGCTATTGGGGGGACCGTGTCGTACTTCGCTGCGGCCGTGGTGCGCGACGACAGTGGCTGGACCGCCGCCGAGGTCAGCCTGCGTGGCGCCACCGACATCGACGAGGTTGCCGACCGGCTGCGTGACGTCGACCTGGAGGCCGACGTGTCGCTGCTCTTCGTCGAGGCCGACGACGCCTACCTGGTGATCCTGCGCCTCGACGAGGGCGAGGACCTGCGGGTCTTCGGTTCGGACTCCGCGTACGCGGAGGAGTCGCAGCTCGGGTCGCTGCTGGTCGGTGACCTGAAGACCTCGGTCACGGGGCTCGACGGCGACGACGAGCCACGCCCGGTGAGCACCGGTGACGAGGAGACCGAGCAGCCCGTCGTCGACCCGGAGGCCGATCCGGTCGGCGACGCCGACCTGCTGGCCAACCTGGGCATCTCCGCGCAGAAGCTGCTGACCCTCTGCACCCACGAGGGGATGATGCCGGCGGACGTCACAGTCGAGATCTGCCAGGTGCTCGGCTGCGCCGACGAGGTCGAGGAGCTGCGTGAGGTCTGAGCCGGCCGACGCCACCGATCCGTCGCTGGAGTCGATCCGACCGGGCCAGCCGACCCCCGGCGCGGTGCGCCGCGCCGGGCCCGGCGCGCACGAGGGCCTGGCCGACCTGGGCGAGGTCGGCCGACGACAGCGGCACGAGCTGTGGATGCGCCGTGCCCTGGAGGTGGCCGTCGCCGGTCCACCCGTCGACGACACGGTCAGCACCGACGTCGACGACGTGCCGGTGGGGGCGGTGCTCTACGGGCCGGACGGCGCCGAATTGGCCACCGGACGCAACGAGCGCGAGCTGACCGGTGACCCCACCGCCCACGCCGAGGTGCTGGCGCTGCGCCGGGGCGCCGAGCGCACCGGTCGGTGGCGGCTGGACGGCTGCACCCTGGTGGTCACCCTCGAACCGTGCACCATGTGCGCCGGGGCGCTGGTACTGGCCCGGGTCTCCACAGTCGTGTTCGGTGCCTGGGAGCCCAAGACCGGCGCTGCCGGATCGCTCTGGGACGTGCTGCGGGACCGTCGGCTCAACCACAGACCCGAGGTCTACGGCGGGGTGCTGGAGGCCGAGACCGCCAGCGTCCTGCGCGCGTTCTTCCGCTGAGAGGCGCTGGCAGCCGTCTGAAGGCACTGGCCGCCGTCTGACGTTCTGCGCCCCGGCGGTCTGATGCGAAAGAGCGTGATGACTATGAGTCATCTTGATGCCTCACAGTCATCACGCTCTTCGCGGCATTGCCGCCCGAACAGGTCAGGCGATGATCGTGTCGAGGGCGATCTCGACCATCTGGCTGAAGGTCTGCTCGCGCTCTTCCGAGGTGGTCTTCTCACCGGTCTTGATGTGGTCGCTGACGGTCAACACGGTCAGCGCGCGGGCCTTGAACCGGGCGGCGATCGTGTAGAGCGCCGCCGACTCCATCTCCACCGCCAGCACGCCGTAGTCGGCGAGGGTGTCGTACAGGTCCGGCCGGTCGGTGTAGAAGGCGTCCGCCGCCAGGATCGGCCCCACGTGCATGGTGATGCCACGCCGCTCGGCCACCTCGACCGACGTACGCAGCAGCCCGAAGTCGGCCACCGGGGCGTAGTCGATCAGCCCGTCGAAGCGCATCCGGTTCATGTTCGAGTCGGTGGACGACCCGATCGCGGCCACCACGTCCCGCAGTTGCAGGTCGGTGCTGAGGGCACCACAGGAGCCGACCCGGATCAGCGTCTTCACGCCGTACTCGTTGATCAGCTCGTGGGCGTAGATGGAGGCTGACGGCATGCCCATGCCGGAGCCCTGGACGGAAACCTCGACGCCGTTCCAGCGGCCGGTGAAACCCAGCATGCCCCGAACCGTCGAGTAGCAGGTAGCGCCCTCGAGGTAGGTCTCCGCGATCCACTTGGCCCGCAGGGGGTCACCCGGCATCAGGACCCGCTCGGCGATCTCGCCCGGCTTCGCGCCGATGTGCGTACTCATGGCAAAGATCCTGCCAGGCCGGCCCGGGCGATACCGGTTCGGCGTCGGAACCGGCGGTCCTGTACCCTCGTCGGCGGTGGCGTGTCCGAGCGGCCTAAGGAGCACGCCTCGAAAGCGTGTGAGGGTTAACGCCCTCCGAGGGTTCAAATCCCTCCGCCACCGCTCTGTAGTGCTGAAACGCCCGGTCGATCCGCGAGGATCGACCGGGCGTTCTCGCGTCAGAGCTGCTGCTCGCCGCCGTCGACGAACAACTCGCCGCCGGTCATGAAGCTGCTCTGGTCGGAGGCGAGGAAGAGCGCGGCGTTGGCGATCTCGTCCGGGTGTGCCATGCGCTGCATGGGTACGCCCGAGGCGATGGTCTTCAGCAGCCCGGGGGCCTCGGCGGGGCTGGGTGCGAGGCCGGCGAGCCCGGGGGTCTCGGTCGAGCCGGGCACCAGGGTGTTGACCCGGATCTTCCGGCCGATCAGCTCGGCGGCCCAGGTGCGGCCGAACGAGCGGATGGCCGCCTTGGACGCCGCGTAGACGCTGAACGCGGGCGTGCCGTTGCTCGCGGCTGTCGAGCCGGTGAGCACGATCGACGCGCCCTCGTTGAGCAGGGGCAGGGCCTTCTGCACGGTGAAGATGGTGCCGTAGATGTTGGTGTCGAAGGTGCTGGCCACGTGCTCGACCGTGATCGATTCGAGCGACCGGAACTCTCCGCCGCCGGCGTTGGCGAACACCACGTCCAGCCCGGCGCCCCGTTCCTCGATCGCCCGCATCACCCGGTCCAGGTCGTCGAGCTTGCTGACATCGCTGGCGATGCCGGTGACGTTCGCGCCGATGCTGGCGACGGCCTCGTCCACCGGGCCCTTGCGGCGGCCGGTGACGAAGACGTACGCGCCTTCGGCGGCGAAGCGGCGGGCGGCGGCCAGGCCGATGCCCGTGGTGCCCCCGGTGACGAGGGCGGTCTTGCCGTCGAGCTGTCCCACGATGGATCTCCTCTGTCGGGGTGTGATGGTGTGCGGCCGGCCGGGCCTCCTGCAGTTCTGTACCGAGCGGTACGTATCCGACCGTAGCAACCGCCGACGGGGTCCACAAATTTCTGTACCGATCGGTCTTTTATCGCCGGTAGGATGTGCCGAGAGGGGGAGATGAGCTGTTCAGCACGGGCCCGTCCCCTCGTTGAAGAGGCGGCGGGCCCAGTCCGCGTACCCGGCTATGGTTTTTCGGACAGTGCGCCCGTCGTGCAGGAACAGGTACGCGCGGTCGCCGCTGCGGGCGAGTAACCCGTCGAGTCGGTGTGTCCCCTGTGGAGCTCGTAACCGGCTGACCTCCGGGTAGCGGTCCCAGACCTCGTCGACGGGCGAGCCCGCCGTTATGCCCTCCGGTGTCCGCATCGGGTCGCCGACCCAGAGCAGCACGAGTTTGTCTTCCACGAAGACCGGGCTGACCGTGTCGTGGCCAGCGAGCATCGGCCCGCAGGCGTCCAGGCTGGTACGCAGGATGCCGCGTCGGGTCAGCTCGTCCTCGGTGGCACCGAACTCGATGTTGCTGAGGCCGTTCAGGTCGATGATCTCCACGTTGCCGGCGGGCCGGCCGTTCGGAATCGACCTGGTAGGCGGTACGCCGCTGCCCGCGATCGAGGCAGCCGTCATCAGTGCGGCGATAAACGCAAATTGTCGCAATTTCATGGAATCCCCCAGTCCCCCAACGGAACGGGAGCGTTCAGGTTGCTACCGAACGCCGGATTACTGGTTTTCCCACTGTTCGACCAGCTCGTCCCAGTAGTCGGCGCTGAGTCGACGCCGCCCGTGCGCCAGCCAGCCCTCGGTGCTCCGCTCCAGGTGCAACCCCAGTTCGGCGAACCTGTCGATCCAGGTGCCGGGCTCCACGCCGAGCTGGCTGAGCGCGCCGTTGATCGGCCACTGCTCGCGCGGCGCGCTCAACTCGTCGTCGAAGCACGGGCCCCAGGACAGTGCCCCGCCCAACCACACCGCTGCCGACTGGTAGCCGACCCCACCACCGAACTCCGCCTCCAGATAGGCCACCGGCCCCAACTGTGACCAGCGGGTCAGCACCTCGACCAGCGCCGTCGACAACACCAGGCCGAACGGACGCGCGGCGCTCCGGTCGTCAGTGGCGAAATCCGGCAACGACCCGGTCAGCTCGATCACCAACTGCGGGGTGACCGGCAGCAACGCGAAGTCCTGGCGCAGCCCGCCGAGGACCGCGTGATCCAGCTCGGCGGTCTGCTCGCGGAGCAGCTCAACGTCCGCGACCACCGCGCTGAGCTGGTAAGCCATGGAACCTCCGGTCGTCCACAGCCTGTGGATAGAACATGTGTACGACGGGGCTCCCCGCCGTCGGTGCCTGGGACGGTACCGGCCGGAGGGTGGACGTGCCGGGCCCTGCTCGATCAGTGGGCATCGGCGAGCAGGGCGACCGTTGTACGGTCCTGGCCATGGTCAGTCAACTGAGCGTTCCCGGTGTGCCGTTCCCGCTCGTGCCCTCGTCGGCCGAGCTGTGGCGGGTCGACGAGGCGGCCGGCACCGTGGCGGTCGAGGCGCAGCCGCTCACGGACATCTTCATCGACCCCAGCACCGGTGCCGCCGACGCGGCCGGAACCACCACGGTCAGCGCCGAGTCGACGCTCAACGCCGCGACGCTGCTCGGGGACCTGCCGACGGGGGACTTCCAGTTCAGCGCCCGGGTCAGCGTGGACTTCGCCGCCACCTTCGATGCCGGTGTGCTCCTGCTGTGGCTCGACGAGCGGCGCTGGGCCAAGCTGTGCTTCGAGTTCTCCCCGGCGGGCGACCCGATGATCGTGTCGGTCATCTGCCGAGGCGTCGCCGACGACGCGAACGCCTTCGTCGTACCCGACCGGTCGGTGTGGCTGCGGGTCTCCCGGGTCGACGGGGTCTACGCGTACCACGCCTCGGTCGACGGTGAGACCTGGCAGCTGATCCGCGTCTTCCTCCTCGACCCCGACGCGTCTCGCGACCGGATCGGCTTCGCGGGCCAGTCCCCGACCGGTGAGGGGTGCAGCGTGACCTTCGACGAGATCACGTTCCGGGCAGAGCGTCTGGGCGATCTGCGCGACGGCTCCTGACGATTCAGGGCCGGTCCCGTTAGGGCCGGCCCTGTCGTTGGTGCTGCTCACGCGAGCGGAGGATACGAGATTCGAACTCGTGAGGGTGTAAACCCAACACGCTTTCCAAGCGTGCGCCCTAGGCCTCTAGGCGAATCCTCCGCGAGCCAGGATACAGGCCCGTGTCGGCCGGGCCACCCCACCACCCCCTGAAGATCGACAGGCGGTCGGGTAGGCTGGGCGTCACCTCCCGTGCGGCGGTATCTCGTGAACCTCCCCAGGGCCGGAAGGCAGCAAGGATAAGCGAGCTCTGCCGGGTGCACGGGAGGCCTTTTTGTCTGTGGGCCGGTTGATCCACTCGGCATCCCTGATGTCGCGGTGTCCCGGCCATGCGGACACCGCGGTTTCCAGGAAGCCGAGTCGATCAAGCCCTGGTGGCCCGGTCGATCAAGGCTGAAGCCCCAGGCGCCCGGGGTGGTGGGTGGTCACCCGCGCCCGACCGGCGCAGAATGGCTCGGTCGAGAGGAGGCGGGACGAGTGACGCTGGCGCTCTACCGCAAGTACCGGCCGCGTACCTTCGCTGAGGTCATCGGTCAGGAGCACGTGACCGAGCCGCTGTCGCAGGCGCTGCGCAGCGGACGGCTCAACCACGCCTACCTCTTCTCCGGCCCCCGAGGCTGCGGCAAGACCACCAGCGCCCGGATCATGGCCCGCTCGCTCAACTGTGAGCAGGGCCCCACGCCCGAGCCGTGCGGCAAGTGTGACTCCTGCCGCTCGTTGGCCGCCGACGGCGCCGGCTCGATCGACGTGATCGAGATCGACGCGGCCAGCCACGGCGGTGTCGACGACGCCCGCGAGCTGCGCGAGCGCGCCTTCTTCGCGCCGGCCAGCAGCCGCTTCAAGATCTACATCATCGACGAGGCGCACATGGTCTCGACCCAGGGCTTCAACGCCCTGCTCAAGCTGGTCGAGGAGCCCCCGGAGTACGTCAAGTTCATCTTCGCCACCACCGAGCCGGAGAAGGTCCTCGGCACGATCCGGTCGCGTACCCACCACTACCCGTTCCGGCTGTTTCCGCCGAAGGTGGTCCGCCCGTACCTGGAACAGCTCACCCAGGCCGAGGGCGTCGCCGTCGAGCCGGCGGTCTTTCCGCTGGTGGTCCGCGCCGGTGGCGGCAGCATGCGGGACAGCCTCTCCGTGCTCGACCAGCTCATCGCCGGCGCCGGCGCGGAGGGAGTCAGCTACGCCCGGGCCGTCGCGCTGCTTGGCGTCACCGACTCGGCGCTGATCGACGAGATGTGCGACGCGCTGGCCGCCGGTGACGGCGCGGCCGCGTACGCCACCGTCGACCGGGTCGCCGAGGCCGGGCACGACATGCGCCGGTTCGCCTCCGACCTGCTGGAACGGCTGCGCGACCTGATCGTGATCCAGCAGGTGCCGGACGCCGCCGCGAAGGGTCTGATCGACGGCCCGGCCGACCAGATCGAGCGGATGGCAGCCCAGGCCTCGCAGCTCGGCTCGGCAACGCTCTCCCGCTGCGCCGACATTGTGCACAACGGCCTGGTCGAGATGCGCGGCACCACAGCGCCCCGCCTGCTGCTGGAGCTGATCTGCGCCCGGATGTTGCTGCCCGGCGCGGACGACTCCACCGGCGGCCTGCTCCAGCGCCTGGAACGGATGGAACGCCGGCTCACAGTGGGCGGCAGCGACGCGCCGTCGGCCGCCGCCGGCTCCGCGCCAACCAACCACCCAGGGGTACGCCCACAGCCAGCCACCCCGGTCCCGGCTGCCGCCACCCCGGCACCCGCGAACGCCCCCACCTCGGCACCGCCGTGGGACGTCGACCCGGCGGCGTCCCCGGCCCAGAGCGCTCCCGCCCCGGCTGCTCCGGTCACCGAGGCACCCGCTCCGACCTCCGGCACACCGGCCTCGTACGTCTCGCCGGCCGACTCGCCGATCCCGGCCTCGCCCGGCGCGTCGACCGGTCCGGCAACCGCTGACCAGGCCGTACCCGTCTCGCCCGCCGGCCCGGCCCCGCGTCGCGTGGTGCCACCGTCGGCGGTGCTTCCCGACCCGGCCACGCCCGCGCCGCCCCGACCCGGAGCACCGGCCGCCGCGCTGGACGCGGTAGCGGTCCGCCGCGTCTGGCCAGACGTGGTCGGCAAGGTCAACCGGACCAACAAGCGGATCGCCGCCCTGATGCGCGACGCGGTGGTCCGCGAACTCGACGGCGACACGCTGGTGCTGACGGTGAAGTCCACAGTGCTGGCCAAGATGATGGCCGACCACGCGGCGGTGCTCACCGACGCGCTCTACGAGGAGTTGGGCGGGCGCTGGCAGATCCGGTGCGAGGTGGCCGGCGAGCGCGGAGGCGTGTCGCTGTCCGGCTCGTCGCGCGCACCGCAGACCGCACCGCCCCGACCCGCCGCGCCCCCAGCCCCGTCCGACCCGCCCGCCGCCGCGAACCCGACTGCCGCAGGCCCGACGAGCGCGCCTCCAGCCCCGCCTGGCCCGACCGCCGCACCCGGCTCGAGCGCCGCACCCGGCTCGAGCGCCGCACCCGGCTCGAGCGCCGCGCCTGGCTCGAACCCCGCGCCTGGCTTGAACGCTGCGCCTGGGTCGACTGCCGCGCCCGGCTCGAACCCCGCGCCCGGCTCGAACCCCGCGCCCGGCTCGAATGACGCGCCCGGCTCGAATGACGCGCCTGGCTTGGGCGCTGCGCCTGGCTCGAATGCCGCGCTCGGCTCGAATGCAGCGTCAGGGTCGAACACATCTGGCTCGACCGCTGCGCCAAGTTCGAGCGCGGCGCATGGCTTCAGCGCCGCGCCCGGCTCGAATGACGCGCCTGGCTCGACCGCTGGGTCAGGCTCGAACGCAGCGCCAGGTGCGAATCCCGCCGGGCCTGGAAGTGGGCCACCCAACGCCCCGACCGCCGGGCCGACGAACGACTCGCCGACCGCCGCGAACCCGAGCGGCGCTGCCGGCTCGGCCTCGCGTGCCGGTGTCGGTGCGGGTTCCACTGGTCACGGTGCTGGTGGTCACGGTGCTGGTGGGCGGGGCGCAGCGCCGTCCGCCCCGGCGGCGGACGACGACGGCGACTGGCCGGAGGCGGCCCGCCCAGGTGGTGGTGGCCTCGCCGCCGAGGCTACTGATGACGAGGACTGGCCGGAGGCCGCCCGACCTGGCGGCGCGTCCGCTGGAAACGAGTCGAGCCCGCACTCCGCACCGGCGTCGACCGGCGCGAACGGCAGCACCGGGTACGGGAACGCCGGGAATGGCAGCGGCACCAACGGCGGCGGCCCGAACGGCGGCGGCCCGAACGGCGGTGGCGCGAACGGCACCGGACCCGGTGGTTCGGGTGGGCCCGGGGCGGCGGCCGGTGGCGGTAAGCCGGGTGGGCGGGGTAACCCGACACCGGCGGCCCGGCAGCCGGCGACAGCCGGTGGTGCGCCGGTGAGCAGCGCCATCGCCGCGGCTCGCGCGGCGGCGGCGGGGCGCGGTGCGCGTACCGGAGCGGCAGCCCGGCCCGTCGCGGACGCCGAATGGGCCGGCGAGCCCCCCTACGACCCGGACTTCGACGGCCCGACGAGGGCCGGCGGCCGGCCTGGCGGCGCGGCACCGGCGGCGACCCCGGCCTTCGAGGGGTTCGACCCGGGCGACGAGCCGTTGGACGAGATCATCGACGAGAAGACCGCCCGGGAGTCCAGCGAGGAGCAGGCGGTGCGCCTCCTCAGAGAGACCTTCGGCGCCGAAAAGATCAACGAGATCGACGCCCGCTAACGCCGTCGATCATGGAGTTGTGGTGGGTGGCAAATCGCCCACCAGTGCTCTTCTTGGGCACCACAACTCCATGATCGACG
>NZ_JBEZEH010000183.1:0-14824 GCF_040648775.1 Micromonospora sp. NPDC049089 | reverse complement strand
AGCGTCGGTCGCTCCCCGGCCGGGGCCCGCCGTCGGGCCGCCTGGGGGTTGGCCCGGGCGCGACCCGTACCCTGACCTCGGGGGGGGGGCGGCCGTAGGCACCGGCCCCCCGCCACTGTCGTGGTGAAACCGATCAGCCGGCCAGACCGGCAACCGGGGTCGGGTCCAGCACCACGGTCGCCGAAGCGGACTGCGGGGGTACGCCCGGGTCGGTCGGGGCGTCGGTGTACTCCGCGACGAACACCGCGGTCAGGTTGTCCGCGCCGCTGTGCCCACCGTCGAGGAAGGTGGGGATGCTTCCGGAGCAACCCGTCGAGGTGGACAGCGGGTGCCCGTGCTCATCGTGCCCGAGCACGTAGGTGACCTTTACCCGGGAGCAGTCCACCGGCAGGTCGTCGGTGACCTTCACCTCGTACGCGACGGTCTGCCCGAACTGGAACGGCTGCCCGGCCTCCGGGGCGACGAACTCGATGACCGGCGCGGTCGGCCCGACCACCAGCGGCAGGGACGCCGAGGCGGACCGTCCGGTGCGGTCGGTGACCTTCAACGTCGGCGTGTACGAGCCGTTCTCCGGGAACGTCCAGCTCGCGTTCGGAGCGGTGCTGTCCACCGAGCCGTCCGCGTTGAAGTCCCACGCGTAGCTGAGCTTGTCACCGTCCGGGTCGGTCGTGCCGGCGCTGGAGAACGCGACGGTCAGCGGGGCCTGCCCAACGGTCGGGGTGCCACTGATCTTCGGGATCGGCGTCCGGTTGCCCCGCACGAAGTCGATCCGGGACAGCTGCGCGTCCGGGTTCTCAGCGAAGTAACCGTCGCCGTACTCCAGGACGTAGAGCGCGCCGTCCGGGCCGAACTCCATGTCCATCGGGTTGTCCACTACCAGCGACGGCGCCACCGGACGGATGTCGTCGACATCGCCGTCCTCGTCGAGGCGGAACTCCTTGATGTAGTCGCGGGACCACTCGTAGAACAGCGGCACCCCGTCGTAGTAGGCCGGCCAGCGGGTGCGCGACGTGCTGGTCCCGTCGTACTCGTACGCGGGGCCACCCATCGGAGAGATGCCGCCGGAGCCCAGCTGCGGGAACTCGGCCGAGGGTGCGGCCGCGTACCAGACCTCCGGCTGCTCGACCGGCGGCAGCACGCGCTTGCCGGTGTTGTGCGGTGAGTCGTTGACCGGGCGCTTGCAGTTGAATTTGGCGCCGGACTCACCGGTGGCGAAGTCGTAGTCGTTGTAGGCGATCGTCGGCGTCACGCAGTACGGCCAGCCGTAGTTCGCCGGCTTGTCGACGCGCATCCACCGGCCGTGCCCGGCCGGCCCGCGCTCCGGGTTCGGGTTGGACGCGTCCGGGGAGTAGTCGCCCACGTACACGTCGTCGGTCCGCTTGTCGACGGAGAACCGGAACGCGTTGCGTAGCCCCATCGCGTAGATCTCAGGGCGGGTCTGCGCCGTGCCGGCCTTGAACAGGTTGCCGGCCGGCACCGTGTAACCACCACCGGCCTTGACCTTGATGCGCAGCAGCTTGCCGCGCAGGTCGTTGGTGTTGGCCGAGGTGCGCTGAGCGTCGTACGCCGGGTTGCGGTCGGCCCGCTCGTCGATCGGGATGTAGCCGTCGGAGGCGAACGGGTTGGTGTCGTCACCCGTCGACAGGTACAGGTTGCCCTTGCTGTCGAAGTCGATCTGGCCGCCGACGTGGCAGCAGATGCCCCGGTCGGTGGGCACGTCGATGATCTGCTGCTCGCTGGCGAGGTTCAGCTTCTGCCCGTCCAGCTTGAACCGGGACAGCCGCAGCGCGCCCTTGAAGCGCTGCCAGTCCGCCTCGGTGCCGGTCTCCGGCGCGTCGCCCTCGTTGACGCCGGGAGTCGCCGGGTCGTCCACCGGCGTGTCCATCGGCGGCGAGTAGTAGAGGTACACCCACTTGTTCTGGGCGAAGTTCGGGTCGATGGCGACGCCCTGCAACCCCTCCTCGTCGTGCTCGTACACCGGAATGTCGGCGGCGATGGTGTTCAGCCCGGTGCGCGGGTCGTGGATGCGGACCTCACCGGTACGGGAGGTGTGCAGCACCCGCAGGTCGGGCAGGACGGCGAGGCTCATCGGCTCGCCCGGGAAGTCGTTCAGTGTCACTTTCTGGAAGCTGCTGTCCGGCGGCGCGGCTGGCGCTGCGGACGCTGCCGACGGTGGTACGGCCAGACCGGCCGTCACCAACAGCAGGGCGGACGCGAATGCGGTCCTGTTCATCAGGTGAGTCCCCCGGGGTGGTTTCAGTACCGAAGTGAAGCGAGAAAGTCGAAGCCGACGCGAGCGGTGTCCAGTGCGTCGGCGGGGGAGCGCGGCGCGGTGCCCGCGTCGTCGCGCTCCACGATGTACTCCTCGATGCCGGCTTCCCGCTCGTGGGCGAAGATGCGGCCGAAATCGATGAGGCCGTCGCCGAGGTCGGCGAAACCACCCTCGACGTCGAGGTCCTTGACGTGCACCTGGCGGATCCGGCCGCGGTTGGCACGGATCACGTCGACCGGGTCGTGGGCGCCCCGCCAGGTCCAGTAGAGGTCCAGCTCGAAGTGCACCAGCCGGGAATCGGTCTGCGAGCTGAGGATGTCGAACCCGGTCGAGCCGCCGGTCAACGGCACGAACTCGAGCTGGTGGTTGTGGTAGCCGAAGTCCAGCCCCGCGCGTTCGGCGAGCCGACCGGCGCGGTTCAGGTCCCGAGCCAGGGCCCGGTAGACGGCGGGGTCGCGGATCGGCTGACCGCTCGCGTCCCGACCGAAGTACGGATGGACGATCTTCTTGCAGCCCACCACGTTGGCGTCGGCGAGAGCCTGCTCCCAGGTGGCCGCGTCGAACGGCTGCGGGATGCCGACGTGACCGGAGGTGGAACGCAGCCCGGCCTCGTCGAGCGCGGCCCGGAACTGTGCGGCGGTGCGTCCAACGAAACCGGCGTGCTCCACTCGCCGGTAGCCGATCCGACGCAGCGCGTCCAAGGTGCCGGGCAGGTCGGCGGCGAGCTGGTCACGCAGCGTGTAGAGCTGAATGCTGATCCGGCCCACCGGCACCCGGCGGCGGCCCTGGGCCTGCCCGGTGGTCGCGGCGGGCGCGGCGACGGCTGGGCCGCCGAGCAGACCGGCGGCGCCGACAGCGGCCGCGGAGACAGTCGCGGCGCGCAGCACTCCCCGCCGGCTGACCGGCTCGGACACCGGTGCCGGCCCCGGTCGGTTGAGTTGTTGATCCATGGTGGTGGTCCCTTCCTGACGGCTGGGACGCCGTCGGCGGCGGTCGACCTGACTGCCGTCCGCCGGGCGCGCCGAACCGGCCGGAGGCGGGCTCCGGCTGGACGGTGAGGGACGGCGCGGGTGCGGCCCGGACCCATCGGGAGCGGAACGCGGCGACCCGGCAGAGGTGGCGGCAAGTTGATCGACGAATGGGCAACCCTCTATCTAGATCCAGACCTTACCCTTGCCTCCGGACGAAGGCAAAGCTTTGTCGCGTTCGCCGGAAGTTTCGCTTCAACTGACAAAAGTCCGCCCACGAGGTGCGCCACCGGGCCTGAGCTTCTACTTCCCGTGGGGTTCCTGGAAGTCGCGGTGTCAGGACGGCCAGGATGCCCCAACTTCCTTGAAGCCGAGTCGATCATGAGCCGGGTCGACGGTGCCGCCGCCTCCGCTCGCCATTCGGACAGTCGACGTTGCGTCGCTCAAGCGGAGCAAAGCGCATGACACGGGTCGGTTGAACCCCTGTCTGGGCCAAGCGGAGCATTGTTGGAAAATGGGTCGATAAATGCGCGGCCAATTATTTCCGAATGCCGCGAATGGTCCCGTCAAGCGGGCAAGAATGCGGAGGAGGGAAGTCGAAAAACGGGGGGACTGAAACATGACGTCTAGGCGGCGATTGACGCTGTTGGCGGTAACCATCGCAGCGGCACCACTCGTCCTGGGTGCGTGCACCGTCGACCGGGGTTCGGCGACCGGCTCGGCCAAGAAGCACGCCGCCCCACCGGAACTCGCCGTGACGCCGGGGGACAAGGCCCGGGACGTCCCGGTCAGCGCCGAGGTGGGCACCGTGGTCAAGGGTGGACGGGTCACCGGCGTACGGCTCACTGACGACAAGGGCAAGCAGGTCAACGCCGAACCGCGCGAGGACGGGTCCGGCTGGGTGCCGAGCGCCCCGCTGCAACCACGACGGACCTACACCGCGGAGGTGACCGCGACCGGTGACTCCGGTGCCACCACCACCCGCACCACCACGTTCACGACGATGGCCAAGTCGACCAAGCCGCAGATCACCAGCACCCTCTATTTCAACGGCAATCGGACGTACGGCACGGCGATGCCGGTAACGGTTGCCTTCGACCCAGGAATTCCGAAAGAGGCCAGGGCGGATGTCCAGCGGCGGTTGTTCGTAAAGACGAATCCGCCGCAACCGGGTGCCTGGTCGTGGCTTGAAGATGGAAGCCAGGTCTATTACCGGGCCCCCGATTTCTGGAAGCCCGGGACCACCATCAGTGTGCGGGCCGGTCTGGAGGGTCTGCCGATCGGAAAGAAGTTGGTCGGCGACGCCGAGCGGACCGCGACCTCCAAGATCGGACGGCAGGTCTCGCTGGAGATCGACAACGCCACCAAGCAGATGACCGTCCTGCGCGACGGCAAGCAGGTACGCCGGATCCCGGTGAGCCTGGGTAAGCCGAGCACGCCGAGTTCCAGCGGCAAGATGGTGATCATGGAAAAGCACGAGCGGGTCACCTTCGACACCCGGGGTGAGCCGAACGGTGGCTACGTGGTCGACGTCGACGACGCCCAGCGCTACACCTGGGGCGGCGAGTTCATCCACTCCGCGCCCTGGTCGGAGGGGGACCAGGGCAACACCAACGTCTCGCACGGTTGCGCGAACGTATCCGCCACCGCGGCCGACTGGCTGATGGGGGTGACGCAGGTCGGTGACCTGGTCACCGTCAAGGGCACCGAGGTGGAGCTACAGCCGGGCAACGGCTGGACCGCGTGGAACGTGAGCTGGGACGAGTTCGCCAAGGGCAGCGCCCTGCCGGTGCCGCCCGGGCTCAAGCCCGCGCCGGTCGCCCCGGCGCACCCGGGCGCGGTGGCCGGCGGATCGCCCGCACCGGCACCCTCCGTCAGCGGCCGCTGAGCGGAAGAACGGGGCCGGTCCGCACGACGACGGTAGTCCCGTCGCCCGTAGCCGGGCGACGGGACGGGACACCCACCGCGTCGATCTTGCACTTACCGCGCCGGCATAAGGGGCATTTCACGCAACCCGGCGACAGGAAACGCAAGGTCGGCGCGGTGGTGGGGTGCAGGGCAGGGTCAGGTTAGGGGTACGCGGGCCACTCCGGGACCGGTCAGGCTGCCCAGCCAGAGGTGGTCGCCGTGTTGGCGTACGCCGGTGATCATCGAGTAGTGCCCGTTCGGACCGTGCAGCGTCCGGCGGACCGTTCCCGCGTCGTCGACCAGCGCGACCAGCCCGTAGCGGCGTGGCTGCGGCTGCATCGCGTCGGGCAGCAGGGCGGCGATCTGGCGCAGGCGCGGATGGGGCAGCAGCCGTTCGGCGATCGGCACCCGGGGGCTGGGCAGCGCGATCCAGTACGTCCCATCACCCACCGAGGCGAGATTGTCCGGGTACGCGGGCAGGTCGGCGAGGACCCGCACACCGCCGCCGAGCTCGACCCGCAGCAGACGGTGGGTGCTGGTCTCCACCAGCATCAGCGCCGACTCGTCCGGGGTCAGCGCGATCCCGTTGGGAAAGTACAGCCCATCGGTCACCACCTCGGTGCGGCCGGTGCCCGGATGGTGGGCCAGCACCCGCCCGTTGGGACGGTGCTCCAGCAGGTCCCGCTTCCAGTGCGAGACCGGAAACCGGTCGGAGCTGTCGGTGAAGAAGACGGTGCCGTCACGGCCCACCGTCGCGTTGTTGGCCAGGTGCACCGGGGGTGCCGTTCCGGTCAGTTCGCGTACCGCGCCGTCCGGGGTGACCCGCAGCAACCCGCGGTACGCGTCGCAGACCACCAGGGCCTCACCGGACGGGTCCAGCTCGATGCCGAGCGGACGGCCCCCGGTCTCGGCCAGCAGGTGGGGTGTGGTGCCGGCCCGCGCGTCGACCGGCCACCACCAGAGCCGACCGTCCTCGTCGCCACTGATCACCCGCCCGGCGCCGTCGACCAGCACGTCCTCGGGGCCGACGGCGCCCGCGGGGAGGGGGAGCAACTCGGCCTCGTCCAGCCGACGGTCGATGGGGGCCCATGCCCCGGCCAGCGCCGGAGGGCTGGTCGCCGGCTCGCGGACGGGGCGGATCAGCCGGGGCGGCCGGGGTCGGGGGATCAGCATCGACCTATTCTCCACCCGGATGCCGGCCGGCCCCCCGGGTTCCGAGCCCGCGCGGCGCGCCGCGGGAGGCCCCTGACTCCACCCCGAGGAGGAGGTGGGGTACCTCGGGGTATGCCCCTGGGCGTACCCGGAATCACTCCGCACAGGGGCGAAAGTGTCGGTGGTGGGGGCTAGATTTCTGGGCATGGAAGAGCACAGCGACCGGCTGGACGTGCAGGTCAGCGTGGGTGACCAGATGGTCCTCGTGCGGGTGGCCGGCGAGATCGACATCGCCACCGTGGCCGCGTTCCGGTCCGCGCTGTGGTCCGCGCCGCCCCGGCCGGTCCTTCAACTGGACCTGTCCGGGCTGCGGCTGCTCTCCGCCACCGGCGTTCGCACGCTGCTCGCGGCGCATCTGCGCGTGCGGGCCTGCGGTGGCGAGCTGGTCCTGGTCGACCCGAGCCCGGTGGTGGCGCGGGTGCTGCGCGTCAGCGGGCTGCACCGCGTGATGCCGATTCTGGAGCTGACCTCGCCGATCGAGGCCGCGCGTCGCCCGGTGATCGCCACCACGGACCTGCAACTGGCCGCCTGATCTCGATCGACGAGGTTGCCCGTCACCGTCTCAGCCGGGCACGGGGCCGCCGGCGCGTACCGGCGACCCCGACAATCGGTCAGCTCACGCCGAGCAGGTCGACGACGAAGACCAGCGTCTCGCCCGGCTTGATGACGCCGCCGGCACCCCGGTCGCCGTACCCCAGGTGCGGCGGAATGGTCAGACGGCGGCGACCGCCGACGCGCATGCCGGCGACGCCCTGGTCCCAGCCGGCGATGACCTGACCGCCGCCGAGCGGAAAGTCGAACGCCTCGCCCCGGTTCCAGGACGAGTCGAACTCGCCGCCCGTGGAGTGCGACACGCCAACGTAGTGCACGCTGACCAGTTGGCCCGGCTCGGCCTGCGGGCCGTCGCCAACGGTGATGTCCTCGATCACGAGGTCGGCCGGCGGTGCACCCTCGATCGGACCAACCTCGGGCTTGCCCGACTGGGCGCCTGCTGCCTGGGTCATGCGGGGATCTCCTGCCGTGTTGGGTGATGTGTCCGGTCACCGTCGATCCTGCCGGATCACCCCTCACCGATGTGCGGCGGACCCGCAACCTGCTCCGCAGCCCCCGTCCGTCGGTCGAGCACCGGCGTCCCGGTGGCGCTGCGGGCCCGGCCGGTGGAACGACGCCGTGGCGGGCGTCACCGATGCGGGTGACGCCCGCTGAGGGGGGTGTGCGGAGTTCACCGCAGCCAGGGTGTCCGCTGGACGATCGGCAGCGTCGCCCACACCCGGCCCAGGCCCCAGGTGTCGCCCGCGTTGACCAGCGCCAGGACCGCCAGCACCGCCGCGTAGATCAAGTGGTCGTCCATGAAGGGGTTGTTCTCCGGAGGCAGGACGGCGGTCCACATCATGACCAGCAGCAGCCCACCGGCCACGGCGGCGACCCGCATGCCGATGCCGAGCAGCAGCGCGACACCGATCCCGGCCAGGCCGATCATGAAGAGCCAGTCCGCCCAGGCGGCACCGGCGATCCCGGTGTAGAGATCCTTGAACGGGCCGGTCACGCCGAAGGTCAGGAATCCCTTGGTGGGGCTACCCCCGTTGATCCAGGCGTTCTTCGACTCGGTGGCCATCCCGAAACCGAACACCTTGTCGATGAAGGCCCAGAGGAAGATCCAGCCCAGTGCCAGCCGGGTGCCGGCCAGGATGTACCGGACGGCCCGCTCGTGAGTGGTGCCGGCCTTCGCAGCGGTGTTCTCGGCGGTGACCCGCTCGGTCGTCGCGATCATGGTCTCCACGTCCTTTCTCAGCTTCGCACCGCGCTTCCCGGTGGCATCTCCAGTGGACGCTCCCGGCGTTCCCGGCGGCAGGGCCGACAGACCGCAACCGCTCGGGACGTTCGACCCCTCCGGTCCGGTCCGGCGGCCCTGACGACCGTCGGCGCTCGGTCGTAGCGTCCGAGATGGACCACGAGAGGGAGGCCGTGATGAGGACCTGGCAGGTGGGTGACGTGATGACCCGGGAGGTCGAGACCGTGGTGGCCGAGACCCCGTACCGGGAGATCGTCGATGTGCTGTTGCGCCGCGGGGTCAGCGCGGTGCCGGTGATCGACGATTTCCGCCGAGTGCTGGGGGTGGTGTCCGAGGCCGATCTGCTGCACCGGGTCGAACGCGCCGGTGAGCCGGCGCTGCGACGGGTCTTCGAGAGCCGCCGTCGGCGTGGCGCGCGGAGCAAGGGTGCGGCCCTGCTGGCCGGCGACCTGATGACCGCGCCGGCGGTCACCACCGATCCGGAGGCGCCGCTGTCCGCCGCTGCCCGAGTGATGGACCGCGAGCAGGTCAAGCGGCTGCCCGTGGTGGACGACCTCGGCCGGTTGATCGGCATCGTCGGTCGTGCCGACCTGCTGCGGGTGCACCTGCGGTCGGACGCCGAGATTCGTGAGGACGTGGTGCAGGAGGTGCTTCGCCGGGTGCTCGCCGTGCGGGACGGACTGGTCACGGTCGAGGTCCGCCACGGTGACGTGACGCTTGCCGGTCGGCTGGACCGCCGCTCCGCCGTCGACCTCGCCGGTCGGCTCGCGGCGCAGGTCAGTGGCGTGGTGCGGGTGGCAAACGCGATCGCCTACGACGCCGACGACACGGTCACCGACCCCGGCCAGGTGATGCCGGTCGCCTGAGGGCGGCTACCCGCCCGCCCGGAGCCTCAGCCGCCGCCCGCACTGCTAGCTGCCAGATCATCGTATGGGCCCGACCCGACTTCGTTCGACCGCCCGATGCCGGGTCGGGCGTTCACCTAGGCTCGAAAAGGGCTGGCCGGCCTGGTCGACGGGCGGTGCGCGGTGGTCGATGCGGAGGGCGTCGGTGGCTGAGGCGACGGTCGCGGTCCCGCTGTGGGCCTGGGCGGCGGTCGGCACGGTGATCGCGGTGCTGCTCGCCGTGGATGTGTTCCTGCACCGGGACAACCACGTCATCGAGCTCCGCGAGGCGTTGCTGTGGAGCGCCGTCTGGATCGGCGCGGGTCTGCTGTTCGGGTTGGTCGTCTGGTGGGGCCTCGGGGGCGACCCGGCCATCGCGTACTTCTCCGGCTACCTGCTGGAGAAGGCGCTCTCGGTGGACAACGTGTTCGTCTTCGCGCTGCTCTTCGGCTACTTCCAGGTGCCGTCGGGCTACCAGCACAAGGTGCTGTTCTGGGGTGTCGTGGGGGCGCTCGTCTTCCGGCTGCTGTTCATCCTCGCCGGTGCCGAGTTGCTGGACCGGCTCGCCTGGGCCGGGTTCGTGCTGGGTGCGTTCCTGATCTGGACCGGCTGGCGGCTGGCCGTACGCGGGAAGCCGGACGTCAACCCGGAACGCAACGTCGTGGTCCGGCTGTTCCGGCGGCTGGTGCCCACCGACGCCCGCTACCACGGCGACCGGTTCACCGCCCGGGTGGCCGGCCGACGGGTGGCCACGTTGCTGCTGGTCGCGCTCGTCGCCATCGAGGCCACCGACGTGGTCTTCGCCATCGACTCGGTGGCGGCGATCCTTGCCATCACCACGAACACCTTCCTGGTCTGGACGGCCACCGCGTTCGCCGTACTGGGGCTGCGCAGCCTCTACTTCTGCCTCGCCGGCCTGCTGCGGCACTTCGGCTACCTGCGATACGGGTTGGCGCTGCTACTGGCCTTCGCCGGGCTGAAGCTGATCCTCGCCGAGACGCCGGTGGGCAAGCTGCCGGTCTGGTTGACCCTCGCCGTGGTGCTGCTGACCCTGGCGGTTTCCATCGGCGCCAGCACCCTGGCCGCCCGCCGCCGAACCGACGCTTGACCCGCCGAACCGAGGGCTGAGCCGCCGGGACGCTGGCTGAGCCGACGGGTAGTGCCCCGACCGCCGGGTGGCGGCGGAGGTCAGCCGGCCAGCACCGGCCGGGACAGCTGGTCGGCGAGCAGCGCGGGCGCCTCGGCCAGGGACGGGCCGTACCAGGTGAGGTGCCGCCCGGAGAGCAGAGCGCACGGTACGCCGGGGAACGCCTCGGGCCCGTCGTCGGCGGTGAACCGGTACGGCTCGTCGGGCAGCACCACCAGGTCGGGCTCCCGCTCGCGTAGCTCGGTGAGGGTCGGGCGGGGATAGCGCTCGGGGTGCTCCTCGTAGGTGTTCGACACGCCGAGTCGACGCAGCACGTCACCGGCGAACGTGTCGCCGCCGAGCACCACCCACGGTCGACGCCAGACCGGCACCACAGCGCTGCGGGTCGCCGTCAGCGGGGGTGGAGTGGCCCACGCCCGCCGGGCGGCCCGCAGCCAGTCCGGCTCCGTCGGCGCACCCAGTTCGGTCAGCAGGTCGCCCAGCTCCGTCAACGCGCCGGGAACGGTCCGTGGATAGGTGACCCGCACCGGCACGCCGGCCGCCCGCAGCGCCTCCGCGTCGGCGCGGCGGTTCTCCTCGACGTTGAGCAGCACCAGGTCCGGCCGCAGCGCACGCACCCGGTCCAGATCGGGGTACTTGCTGCCACCGACCCGGGCCACGTCGAGCCCGGCCGGGTGGCTGCACCAGTCGGTGGCCCCGACCAGTGCTCCCGGCAGGGTCAGCGCCACCGCCTCGGTCAGGGACGGCACCAGCGACACCACCCGCACCCGCGTACCTCCGTTCGCCGCCGACACCGATCATGCCCCCTCGTGCCGACGTCGGGTCAGGGGTGGCCGGGCTCGATGCGGGCGGTCACGTCGAGGTGCGCGGGCTGGCAGTCGGTCGTTGCCGCGAATCGGCGGACCGCCGCGCGAACGTGTTCGCGTACGCCGGCGGTCGGCGCGTCGGCGGTGAGGTCCACCCGGATCCACACGTCGGGGTGCGGTGGCGCGCCGGTGAGCACCACCCGGGCCCGGCGTACGCCGGGGTTGCCGGTCAGGTCTCGTACCAGCGCGTCGGTGAGGACGCCGGTGGCCAGCCGGGTCCGGCCCGGCCGGCGTCCGGGGTGGCTCAGGGTGCCGCGCAACGTGCCGTCCGGGCCCCGCAGCTCCCGGGTCAGCAGGCGCTGCCCGGCCAGTGCGAGCAGGGCTGCGGCGGCGGCCGCGGCCAGGCCGCTCCACGGCGCGGCCCTCCGCAACCGCTCGACCAGCTCGGCGCTGAGCAGCGCCGCCGCCGGGTCGGCGCCGGGCAACGTGCCGAGGCTGGCCGTCAGCGCCGCCGCGCCGCCCGCGACCAGCAGCAGCGCGATGATGGTCCACAGCAGCCGGTGCCCGGCGTTGGTCACGCCGGCCGTCGCCGGGGCAGCAGCCGGACGTCGATCCGGGCCGGGCGCGGTGCGGTGAGGTGACGCAACTCCTGGCGCACGGCGAACTCGATCTCCGCCCGGGCCGCCGGGTCGCCGGTCGCGCGGACCCGGGGGCGCCACTGACCGCCGCGCCGTCGGACCCGAACGCGGGCGCGGCGGACGCCCGGCACCGCGCTGGCGGCGTCAGCGAGCCGCCGTTCCACGCAGCGCCGGTGCAGGTACCAGCCGTCGTGCTCGTCGGCGCGCAGGCGGGCCGGTGTCCAGCGGCGCAGTTGGGCGACGAGGATGGCCAGGCCCAGCAGGAGAGCCCCGCCGGCCACGGCCCGGACGGTGGGGTCGCGCCACCGGGTGCCGCTCAGCGCGTCGAGCCAGCCGCTGGTGTCGAGCGGTGTCGGTCGGTGCAGGGTGAGCAGCAACGCCTGGACGGCCGCCGCCGCGCCACCGAGAAGCAGCACGGTGGCCAGCAGCAACGAGGCGACCCGGTTGGCGGTGCGCATCTCAGCCGTCCTCCGGAGTGGCGGTGCCGACGCCGGAGGAGTCGACGCCGGGGACGAGCAGGTCGTCAACGGTGACCGTCACCACCGCCACGCGGAGCCCGGTCTGGGCGGCCACCCGGTCGGTGACCACCGCCCGGACCGTCTCGGCGATAGTCGGCACACTGTGCCCGTACCAGGTGATCAGGTGCAGGTCGAGTCCGACGGACCGGTCATCCAGACGGACCGCCGCCGGGCGGACGACGGACACGCCCGGCACGAGGCTGGCCGCCTGCACCGCGATCCGCGCGACGTCCGCCGTGTCGCCAGGGCGGCGTTCCGGACCGGCCGTCCCGGCGGCCAGTCCGGTGCTGGGGTTCGTCCCCGCGGACGGGCGGGTGGTCATCGCCGCCGCCGAGTGTCGGCGCGGCGATCGCCGAGACCGGTCATCGCGAGGTCGCCGTCGAGCACCCGGACGACCAGCCAGCCGAGCAGACCGGCGAGCACGGCGAGGGCGGCCACGCCGACGCCGGCGAGCGCCCAGACCGCCACGGCGAGGAACCCGGCGAGGAAGCCGAACTGCTGTCGCGACATGCTCACCTCCGGGCCGGTCCGGTACCGGCGGTCGCTGGATACACCCGGCGGCCACCCCTGGAACGTCAACGCTGCTGTGATACACGTCACAGGAGAAGTCGATGGCCCATGATCGACCACCTAGACTCGGCCCGGCTCGACCGACCGGCGGATGGATCAGGCAGATGACGAGCATCGGGAGCGACGACCGCGGTTGGCTGCGGGCGATGCCCGCCGAGGCGGGGCGCGACGCGCTGCTCAGCCGCGCCGGCCATCGGGTCCTGGCGGCACGCCGGCTCACTGACCTGCTCCAGGGCCGCCCGCCCGGCGTCACCGGCAGTCAGTGGACCTCGGCGAGCCGCGCCAGCTTCGACTTCGTGGTCTACGCCGCCGACACCGGCCGTCCGGTCGTCGCCGTACAGATCGGCCCCGTTCCGCCTCCCGGCTCGGCGCAGCAGCGCGTGGAGCGCCTCACGGACGCGGTGGGCGCGGCCGCCGGCCTGCCCACTCTGCGGATCGGGTCGCCCACGTTGAGCGCCGCCGAGCATGGCCGCCGCCTGGTCGAGTACGTGATCGACGCGCGCGCGTACGCCGAGGGCGGGGCCACCGCCGCCGGGACCGAACCGGCGCCGGTGGGCTTCCGGGACATCCTGGGCCGGCTGCCGGACGGGCGTACCGGGCCGGTGAACGACCTCGGCGCGCTGACCCGTGTGGCAGCGGTCGAGGCGTACGTGGCCGGGCAGGTGGCCGACCCGATCGTGCGAGGACTGCACGTCCGCTGGGTAAACGGGCCGGCACAGGGGTGGAGTTGGGTGCAGGTACGCCCCGACGCGTGCCTCATCGAGCAGGTCTCGGTGACCGAACACCGTTTCTCCTGCGGCATCGACGCGGCCCGGCTGGCCGAGGATCTCGCCGCCGTCGCCGTGGGGGAACGACTGCGCGAGAACGCCGTCGCCGACCTGCTGTCGCGCGCCGAGTGGACCGCGCAGATCGCCGCGCTGAGCCAGCGCCGCCACGAACTGGTCGGCGGGTTCGCCTTCGACCACCTCTGCGCCGACTGACCAGCGCCCGTTTCACCTGCTGATCCCTGCTCCGCACCGGCTCCGTGTCGGGTCGCGGCAATTTCCTGTGCGTCTGTTGAACCTTCCCGGCCGCCGCCCCGTACTCCTGCGCGAATGAACAGGATCTCCCCATCCGCGTCCACCGGGCGCGGGAGACGGTGCGGAAAGGGCATCGTCGGCCATCGACGCATTACCGGGTAGGTCACGGTGGGTCGCCACCGCGGCGTGCCACCTCACATCCGTCGGTCCGCCGAGGGCAGAAATCCACTACCGGATCGAGAAGGAGAGCAATTCGATGCGCAGGTCCACTCGGGCGCGCCGGCCTTCCGGCAACGCGCGGAGCAAGCGTCTGCTGGCAGTTGTCGGCACGCTCGCGGTCTTCGGCGGAGTTGTCGCCGTGACTCAGATTTCGTCGGCCCAGGACCGGCGGACAAATAAGCCGCGTCCGGCTTCCGGGCAGTGCGTGGAGCCGAGCCCGGGCGCGACCGCGCCGACCGGTGGCGGCTCGACCAGCCGAACTTGGCAGAACGGTCGGTGGGTGCGTAATCACTGGGGTGACGGACAGCAGTCGGTCCCCGAGTGCGAGGACGGCAAGGACGGCACCGTGGGCACCGGCACGGCCATCGCCTGTCCGGACGTGGCGAGCAAGCTGCCGCAGGTGCCAGACCGGGCTCGGGCCGAGGTGGACCGCAACCTCGCCCAGTTGCAGACCCAGATCGCCGAGGCGGACCGCCGGCTCGCCGCCGAGGGCAACAAGGGTGAGGCGTTCATCCGCAACGCGATCCTCCAGCCGTTGGCCGGCAAGCGCCGCGCCGTGCTGGACCGGATCACGACCGCCATCGACCGGGCCGGACCCCGGCCGCAGGGCCTCGCGCAGCTCGCCGAGTGCCAGGTGCAGCCCACCGGCGGAACGGGCGGCAACAACGGCGGCGGCACCACTCCCACCACCACCCCCGGCGGTGGCAACAACGGTGGCGGGAACAACGGTGGCGGGAACAACGGCGGTGGCACCGAGCCCGGCGCCGGGCTCGGCGTGCTCGCCAACGACTGCGACGAGAGCCGGCTCGAGCCGCACAACGGTTTCCAGAACGGCAACCGCTGCGTGAGCACCGACTTCTGTGAGGTCGGC
>NZ_JBEZEH010000182.1:0-14863 GCF_040648775.1 Micromonospora sp. NPDC049089 | reverse complement strand
GATTCGATAATCGAGGAGTCACGATGCGGCTCACCAAGTACGCCCACTCCTGCCTTCGGGTGGAACACGACGGGGGAGTGCTCGTCGTCGATCCCGGGGTGTTCAGCGACCCAGCGGCGGCGCTGGACGGTGCGGACGCGGTGCTGATCACCCACGAACACCCCGACCACCTCGATCTGGCAGCGGTGCGCCTCCAACTCGACCGACAGCCGTTCCCGATCCACGGGCCCGCCTCGCTCGGCGAGGCCCTGGGCGACGCGGCCGACGTGCTGCGCCCGGTCAGCGCCGGTGAGTCGTTCACCGCCGCCGGGGTCGCCGTGCGCGCGTACGGGGGGCGGCACGCCGTGATCCACCCCGACATCCCGGTGGTCGACAACCTCGGTTACCTGATCAACGACGTGGTCTACCACCCGGGCGACTCCCTGGTCGTGCCCGACGAGACCCCCGTCGACACGCTCTTCGCGCCGATCCACGCCCCCTGGTCGAAGTTCTCCGAGGTGGTCGACTTCATCCGCGCGGTCGCGCCACGGCGCGCGTACGCCCTGCACGACGCGTTGCTCAACGACAAGGGGCTGGGCGTGCTCGACAGGCAGTACACAGCGCTGTCCGGCACCGAGTACCAGCGACTGGAGCCCGGTAGCCGGGTGGACGTCTGACCCGATGCCCGGCCTCTCCGCGGAGCTGGTGCAGCAGCTCTACCGCACCCCACCGGACCGGTTCGTGGCCGCCCGGGACCTCGCTGTGGCCGAGGCCCGCCGGGCCGGCGACGCGGCCACCGCCCGGCAACTGGCCCGGCTGCGTCGCCCGACGGTGGCCGCCTGGTTGGTGAACCTGCTCGCCATCGGACGCCCGGAGCTGGTCGCCGATCTGGTGCAGCTCGCCGATGCCCTGCGAGTCGCCCAGCGGGAGTTGCGGGGGCCCCGACTGCGGGAGCTGTCAGCGCAACGCCGGGCGGTGGTCGGCGCCCTGGTCGCCGAGGTTCGCAAGCTCGCCGCAGCCGAGCCGGACGCGCCACCGGCGAGCCGGCTGCCCCTGGCCGAGGTGGAGGCGACGCTGAACGCGGCGTTCTCCGACGCCGAGGTCGCCGAGCAGGTGCGGGCGGGCCGCCTGCTGCGGGCGGCCAGCTACGCCGGCTTCGGTGAGGTGCCCCGGCCGCAACTGCGACTGGTCACCGACGATGACGAGGAGCACGAGGAGGAACGCCCGGCCCGCCGACCCGGCCCCCAACGGGGCCGTCCCGAGGCGGCACCCCGTACGGACCGGGCGGCCGAGCGTGCCGAGCAGGCCGAACGGGCCGAACGGGCCGCACAGCGAGCGGCCCGAGCCGAGCGGGCCCGACAGCGCCGCGCCCTGGACCGGGAGTTGGCGAAGGCCCAGGCCGACCAGGAGCGGGCGGAGACCGAGCTGACCGAGGCGACCGGGCAGGAGCGCGACGGTGTGGCCGTACTCGATCGTCTTGAGGCCGAGTTGGCCGAGCTGGAGCGGCGGCGCGCGGTCGCCGAGCAGGATCTCAGCCGGGCCAAGCTCGCCCGGCGTGCCGCCGAGCGGGCGGTCACCGTGGCCCGGCGGCGCGCCGGCGAGGTCGAGGCGGCGGTCGAGGCACTGGCGGCCGAAGAGGGGGATGCGGACGCGGGCGGTGGCGCGGCAGACTGAGCATCGATGGACGACGACGAGTGTGCGCGCCGTGCACGGCGAGTGGCCCCGGGTCGGGGCGTGGTCGTGGTCGCCGGGCCGGGTTGCCCGAGCGGGGCGGCGCGGTGACTCCGGAGCAGGTCGCGGCCGCCAGTAAGCCTGTCGTGCTCGACCTGGGCGACGCCTTCAGTCGGGACCCGACGACGTTGCGCCGGGCCCGACTGCTCGGCATCTCCGGCTGGGCCTTCTACATCAGCGGCCGGGCCGGCGCGCTCGGCGGTGTGCGGGCCGAGACCGCCGCCGCCGCCCTCGGGTTCATCGCCCCGCACGCGGTCGCCGACGGTTGGGACGCCGCCGCCCGGGTCGTTCCGCCGTTCGAGGTGGCCGCCGCGAGCCTCGCCGAATGCTGCCGGTGGGGGGCGCAGCAGCTCGGCCCGCTGCCCGGCACCGAGCGCCTGTCGGCGCTCGTCGAGCGGGCGGTGGTGGCGGCGGAGGCCAGTGGGATGCCGCTCTTCGCCGCGTGGCGGGCCATGCCGCTTCCGGATCTCTCACCCGGGGCTCGCAGCGCCGCCGGTCTGCGGCTACTCCGGGAACACTTCACCGGCGCCTACCTGCTGGCGGTACGCGCGGCCGGGATGACCCCGCTGGAGGCCGTGCTGTCCGGGCCGGAGGGCGAGGCCGGGGCGGTGGCCTGTGGCTGGCCACCGCCGTACCCGCCGATCGGGCCGTTGGTGCGCCGCCGGCTCTGGGCGGAGGCGGTGACCAACCGACTGGCCGCGCCGGCGTTCACGGCCCTCGGGCCCGCCGACGGCGCGGAGTTGGTGGAGTTGCTGCACCGCACCCGTGTCGACCTCGGCTGAGCCTCCCGTCGGCCGGGAAAATGGGCGGCGCCGGAGCGGATCGGCTGCCAGGATGTCCTGCCGTGACCCTTCCCGCTGGTTGGACGACGCGCCGACCCACCCTCGACGACGTGCCGGCGATCCTCGCGGTGGTGCACGCCGCCGACACCTTCGCCATCGGTCATCCCGACTTCGACGCCGAGGACGTCGCGGCGTCGCTGACCGCCCCCCACTTCGACCCGACCCGGGACTCCTGGCTGGCCATCGACCCCGACGACACAGTTGTCGGCTGGGCGACGGTGGACAACCCGACCGGGCTGGGCCGGGAGTTCGTGGAGGTCTACGTCGATCCGGCACGGGCCGCCGCCGTCCGCGCGCCGTTGCTGCTGCGCCAACTCGACCGCGTCGCCGAGCGCGCTGCCGAGCGGGGGCTGCCGTCACTCACCGTCCGCTGCGCGGTCTTCGCGCCGGAACGCGACTGGGAACGCGCCCTGCGCGGGCTCGGGTTCGCCCTCGTCAAGCGGTACGTCCGGATGAGCCGGCCGCTGGACGACCTGCCCGACGAGCCGACCGGGCCGTCGGCCGTGACGGTGCGGCCGGTCCGCCCGGACGACGAGACCGATCTGGTGGAGTTCCACCGGATCTACGAGGACGCCTTCGGCGACACCCCGGACCACGAGCCGCTGTCGTACGAGCGGTGGCGGGCCCGGATCGGCGACCTGACCGCCTGGGACGAGTGGTTCGTCGCCGAGGTGGACGGGGTGCCGGTCGGCGCGTTGCAGTCCTCGGACCAGGCGCTCGACCAGCAGTCGGGTTGGGTGAAGAGCCTGTCGGTGCGGTCCGCGTACCGTCGCCGGGGCGTGGGTGCGGCGTTGCTGCGCCGCGCCTTCGCCCGCTACGCCGAGAAGGGGCGGCGGGCGGTCGGCCTGGGCGTCGACCTCACCAACCCGACCGCCCCGCTGTCGCTGTACCGGTCGGTGGGCCTGCGGGAGACCCAGTGGACCGACATGTATGAACTTTCCGTGCCGGCGGCCGGTGTGTGATTGACGACCCCGGTCCGGCCCGACCGGCGCTCCGCTCGACAGCGGTAGCACACTGGGGACGTGCGATACGCGCTGCTACGCCGAGGCGGTGCCGGTGGGGCGGGCCCGCAGCTCGGTGACGTAGTCGTCCGGGGCGCCCGCCTTCTCGGCGGCGTTCGCGATCTCCGACAGGTACCAGGAGGTCGGCAGGCCACCCTCGTACCCGTTGAAGACGTAGATCCAGGCGGTCACGTCGCCGTCGAGGGTGGAGACCCGGACGTGCAGCTTGCGGTACGTGCCGGCGGTCACCCCCTCGAGTTCGTCGAGTTGGCCCGCGTCGTAGGGGTGGATGTCGTAGAGCGCCACGAAGACCCGGTCGCCGGGAGACTCGACGAGGGTGCTCACCGCGCCCTCCCAGCCGATCATGTCCGCCCCGGCGAAGGTCAGCCGCCAGCCCTCCAGCCAGCCGGTGCCGACCATCGGCGAATGCGGACAGTAGGCGCGCATCCGGGCGGGATCGAGATTTGAGCCGTAGGCGGCGTGATGACGCACGGCGATGACGATAGCCCGGCCGACGGGTGGGGGAGAATACGACAGTGCGTGTCGAATGCGCTCGGGAGAAGAAAGTCACTGTGAGCATGGACGAAGGGCGAACGCTGTGAGCCGGATCGTGATCATCGGCGGAGGGCCGGCCGGGTACGAGGCGGCACTGGTCGCCGCCCAGCTGGACGCCGATGTCACAGTGGTGGAGGCCGACGGTGCGGGCGGCGCCTGCGTGCTCTCCGACTGCGTACCGTCGAAGACCTTCATCGCCAGCTCGGGGGTGGTCACCGGCTACCGCGACACCGAGGAGTTCGGGGTGCACTCGGACGGCCTGGAGGCGGTCACCGTCGACGCGCGCGCGGTGCACGGGCGGGTCAAGCGGCTGGCCCTGGCGCAGTCCGCGGACATCCACGCCAAGCTGCTGAAGGCGGGAGTCACCTTCGTGGCCGGCACCGCCCGGCTCGGCGAGGACTCCCTCGGGCACACCCACCGGGTCGTCGTCACCCCCGCCGACGGCGCGGAGGAATACTCGATCGACGCGTCCACCGTGCTGGTGGCCACCGGCTCGACGCCCCGTCAGCTGCCCACCGCCGTACCGGACGGTGAGCGCATCCTGACCTGGCGACAGGTGTACGACCTGCCGGAGCTGCCCGAGCACCTGATCGTGGTCGGGTCCGGCGTGACCGGTGCCGAGTTCGCCAGCGCGTACCTGGCGATGGGGGTCGAGGTCACCCTGGTCTCCAGCCGGGACCGGGTGATGCCGCACGAGGACGCCGACGCCGCCTCCGCCATCGAGCGGGTGTTCCGCAACCGGGGCATGGAGATCCTCAACAACTCCCGGGCCGACGCGGTCCGGCGTACCGCCGACGGCGTCGAGGTGGAGCTCTCCGACGGCCGCAAGGTGACCGGCTCACACGCGCTGATCACCGTCGGTTCGATCCCGAACACCGCCAACCTGGGTCTGACCGAGTACGGGGTGGAGCTGGGCCGGGGCGGTTACCTGACTGTCGACCGGGCTTCCCGGACCAACGTGCCCGGCATCTACGCCGCCGGCGACTGTACGGGCGTGCTGTTGCTGGCCAGTGTCGCCGCCATGCAGGGCCGGATCGCCATGTGGCACGCGCTCGGTGAGGCGGTCCGCCCGCTGCGGCTGCGTACCGTCGCGGCGAACGTCTTCACCGACCCGGAGCTGGCCACCGTGGGTGTCTCGCAGGACGAGGTCGACGCGGGCAAGGTGCCGGCCCGGCAGGTGATGCTGCCGTTGTCCGGCAACGCCCGGGCCAAGATGGACGACCTCTCCGACGGTTTCGTGAAGCTGTTCTGCCGTCCCGCCAGCGGTCAGGTGATCGGCGGTGTGGTGGTCGCTCCGAAGGCCAGCGAGCTGATCCTGCCCATCACGATGGCGGTGGAGAACAACCTCACTGTCAACGAGCTGGCCCAGACCATCACCATCTACCCGAGCCTGTCCGGCTCCATCACCGAGGCGGCCCGTCAGCTCATGCTGCACGAGCTGGAGTGACCCGACCGGCGTGCGGGTCGGGTCAGGCTCGTCGCCACCGTCACCAGGACCGCCACCTCGGCGAGGATCAGGAGGCGTTCGGCCAGGCCGATGAGCATCCGGTCGCCGGGGTAGGCGGACCAGATCATCGCCGCCGCCAGGGCCAGGCTCAACAGGACCAGGGTGCGTAGCGTCCGGGCGGCGGGCGTCAGGTCGGGTCGGCGGGCGAGCAACCAACCGGCCACCGGCAACGCCAGGAAAGCGATCACCGACGCGTACCGGTGCAGGTAGGCGGCGGTGGTCATGGCGGTGCCCGGCTCGTTCGTCGGCACCACGGCGGCCAGCAGCAGCCCACCCACCCACGCGCCGA
This sequence comes from Micromonospora sp. NPDC049089, assembly GCF_040648775.1. Classification (NCBI taxonomy): domain Bacteria; kingdom Bacillati; phylum Actinomycetota; class Actinomycetes; order Micromonosporales; family Micromonosporaceae; genus Micromonospora; species Micromonospora sp. NPDC049089. The sequence continues at coordinate 8,959 of NZ_JBEZEH010000182.1, read as the reverse complement.
GCAGCAGCTCTGCCGTTCGACCGGAGCGCGGTCGGGGTGGGCTGGCGCGGCGCAGTCCGTAGAGCAACGCCACGGTGGCGAGCGCGAGCACCACCATGGCGATGTCGATGACGCCGCCGCGGTCGGAGACCGCGAAGTCGCTGATGGTCAACGCCCACGGGTTGAGGTCGTCGTTGACTTCGAGGTGGCCGATCACTGTGAGCAGCGCCGCCAGGGCGATCCCGCCCAGGGCCAGCAGGCCGGTACTCCGGGTAACAGGCATGCCTCAGCCTGTCGCCGCACACACCCCAGCCGAATCCGGGACAGCCACCGAAATAGTCCCCCGGGACCACCCCTAGAGGCCTTCCGGCATTTGGCAGTCACGTGCTTCTGCGCATCCGTGAACTTCCGATGGTCGCGACGACCCTCGCCAGGTCAGGCGACGTTCAGCTGGATGTTCCCAATGCGGGCGACGATGTCGAGATGACCACCCAGGCCGGTGACGTAGGCGCGGAGTGATTCCAGGCTGGTGTGCTCGCCATTCTCGATCTGGCTGATCCTCGCCTGCGTCAGCCCTGCCGCCTCGGCCAGTTGCACCTGAGTCATACCCAGGTGCTTGCGGATCTCTGCCAGCTGCGCCCCACTGACCGCTGCCAGCATCTGCTCACGGTGCTGAGCGCGCCGGGAGGTCCTGTCCGGATCTGCCCAGGATGGATCGAGCGCGCGGGCCTTCGCCTTGACGTCCTGCCAGTCAGCTCCATCGGTCATCTCTGTGTTTCCCTCAGCCTGGAGAGGTGCTCCTGAAACCGGTCGTCCGCCAACGGGACCGCCGTCTTGTACCAAGTCTGCCACTGGCCCGACTTGTCGCCAGCGACCAGAAAACAGCTTCTCGAACGGGATCAAAAGCGAAGATCATGCGGACCTCCGTGGAGCCAGTCGACCCAGGTCGCAGCTCCTTCATATGGTGGAAGATGCTGCCTTTGAGGCGGTCAACCAGGGGACGCCCGAGCGCCGGCCCGTGTTCGGCGAGGAGGTCGATGGCCTCGCTGACGAGGTCGGCGCTGGCGGGATCCGTCTTGCAGAGGTCGAGGAACCACTCCTCGACCTCAGGATGAAGTTTGACGTCCCACATGCTGCCAATATAAGTGCAGCTTATACCCCGCAGATCCAACGACACTCAGTCGATGGGGACGTCGACCGCGGCCACTGCGGCGGCGGCGCGGGCGTGGCGGGCGCTCACCACTGTCATCGCCCAACCGGCGGCGGCGAAGCCGGCGGCTGCGGCGGTGGCGATGATGGCCAGCCGCCAGGCCGACTCGGTCAGTGCGGTGCCGCCCAGGTGCCCGACCAGCGCGCCGTAGGTGGCCCAGCCCAGCGCGGCTACGGCCTCGTAGAGCACGAACAGGCGGTACGGGTAGCGGCTGCGCCCGGCCGAGAAGCAGGCTGCCATCCGCCCGCCGGGCACGAACCGGCAGAGCAGGATGACCAGCGGCCCAGGTTGTCGCAGCCCCTGGGTGACTCGGCTGGCCACCCGGCGGGCGCGGCTCAGCTCGGCGTGCCGGGGTGGCCGCCGATCCGGTGCGCTGCGCCCCAGCAGGTAGCAGGCCAGGTCGCCGGCGAATACGCCGAGCGCGCCGACGGCGATGGTGACCGGCAGGCTGAGCCCGCCGTAGACGGTGAGCGCACCACTGGTGATCATGACGATCTGGGTGGGAATCACCGGCACGAAGGCGTCCGCGATCAGCAGCGCGAGCAGCACCAGGTACGCCCACGTCGGCGACGCGACGTCAGTCAGAAGTTCGGGCACGCCTGCCACCTCGCCGAATGCGGCCGATTGGGTGTCTTGAGCCTGACGTCGTGTCCGGCGTCACGGTGGACGGCCCCGGCCCGTCGTGACCGTCGACACGACTGGGCCACCCAGCTACAACGAGTCCGATCGGTGCCGGGTGACGGTTTCGGAGGCGGTTCCACCCGTTCGAGGCGGGCGGCAGAACGCCGTTCACCGACCTCGCGTTGGTCGGCGCCGGCCTCGTCGAGTCGCACCTGGCGCGGCTGCGCGCCGGCGACGACGCGCACCCGCCCCTCGCTGTCTCCTCCGCCGCCCGCGCGGCCAGCGCGGTACGCGGCCTGCACCGCTTCGCGCTGCGCGAGGGCCTGGCCGGCGCCGATCCGAGCCGCGACGTCCGCCCGCCCACGCCGCCCCGGCGGCTGCCCCGGGCGCTACCGGTCGACGACGTGGTCCGGCTGCTGGAGACCGCCGGCCCGATCACCGCGACCGGCGACGACGCGCCTCTCGCGCTGCGCGACCGGGCGCTGCTGGAGTTCCTGTACGGCACCGGCGCGCGCATCTCCGAAGCGGTCGGCGCCGCCGTGGACGACCTCGACACCGACGACGGCACGGTGCTGCTGCGCGGCAAGGGCGGCCGGGTGCGGCTGGTGCCCATCGGCGGGTACGCCGTCGACGCCGTCCGCGCCTACCTGGTCCGGGCCCGTCCCGGGCTGGCCGCCGCCGGTAGGGGCACCCCGGCGGTGTTCCTCAACGCCCGCGGTGGCGCGCTGTCCCGCCAGGGCGCCTGGGGCATCCTGCGCCGCGCCGCCGACCGGGCCGGGCTGCCCGTCGACGGGCCGGCCGCGGTCTCCCCACACACTTTGCGCCACTCCTACGCCACCCACCTGCTCGACGGTGGCGCCGACGTCCGGGTGGTCCAGGAGCTGCTCGGCCACGCCTCGGTGACCACCACCCAGGTCTACACGTTGGTCACCGTGGAGCGGCTGCGCGAGGTGTACGCCACCGCCCATCCCCGCGCCCAGGGCTGAACCCGTAGCTGTCGACGCCGACACGCCGGGCCGGTGCCGAACCCCCTGCTGGTCGGTGGCGTACAGTCGGCATCGGCGCGGACCTCCTGGAGCGACACGACCGGGGTGCGCAGCGGCGCCGCGAAGGACGTCGGACGGCTCCGACGCCGGGTGGGTCGTCGGGAGGGGGCAACGAGCACATGGCTGGCAACGGTGACCGTGCCGAGACCTGGACGTCGGAGCTCCGCGAGCAGCAGGCCACGCTCGGCGCGGACCTGGGTCCTGCGGACCCGGCTGCCTACACGATGCGCAAGCCCATTCCCGAGCCGATGCCCACCGACCGGCACGGCCCCGCGCGCATCATCGCGATGGCCAACCAGAAGGGTGGCGTCGGTAAGACGACCACCACCATCAACCTGGGCGCCGCCCTCGCCGAATACGGCCGCAAGGTGCTGCTCGTCGACTTCGACCCGCAGGGCGCGCTCTCGGTGGGCCTGGGCGTCAACCCGCACAACCTCGACCTGTCCATCTACAACCTGCTCATGCAGGACGACATCATCGCCGAGGACGTCGTCATCAAGACCGACGTCGCGGGGCTGCACCTGTTGCCGGCCAACATCGACCTCTCCGCCGCCGAGATCCAGCTCGTCAACGAGGTCGCGCGGGAGATGGCCCTGGCCCGGGTCCTGCGCACGGTCCGCAAGGAGTACGACTACATCCTGATCGACTGCCAGCCGTCACTTGGCCTGCTGGCGATCAACGCGTTGACCGTCGCGCACGGCGTGCTCATCCCCCTCGAATGCGAGTTCTTCAGCCTGCGCGGTGTGGCACTGCTGCTGGACACCATCGACAAGGTGCGCGAGCGACTCAACTTCGACCTGGAGCTCGAAGGCATCCTCGCCACCATGTACGACAGCCGCACCACGCACTGCCGCCAGGTCCTCCAGCGGGTGGTGGAGGCGTTCGGCGACAAGGTCTACCAGACGGTCATCACCAAGACGGTGAAGTTCCCCGAGTCCACCGTGGCCGGTGCCCCCATCACGACGATGGACCCGGCCTCCTCCGGGGCACGTAACTACCGTCAGCTGGCCCGCGAGGTGATCGCCGCCCAGTCGGAGCGGTAGCCGGAACGTCCCGTGCCCGACTCGTGGACTACGGTCGTCCGGTGACCGCGCCACCCCTCGACCCACCCGAGACCGCCGACGCGGCCGTGGTCGACGGTGTGCCGCCGGTCGATCCCGCTGCCACCGGCTTCACGGTGCGGCTGGCCAACTTCACCGGCCCGTTCGACCTGCTGCTGCAACTGATCGGCAAGCACAAACTCGACGTCACCGAGGTGGCCCTGCACACGGTCACCGACGAGTTCATCGCCTACATCAGGGCCATGGGCGACAACTGGGACCTGGACGAGGCCAGCGAGTTCCTGCTCATCGCCGCCACCCTGCTCGACCTGAAGGCAGCCCGGCTGCTGCCCGCCGCCGAGGTGGAGGACGAAGCCGACCTCGCCCTGCTGGAGGCACGGGACCTGCTCTTCGCCCGACTGTTGCAGTACAAGGCGTACAAGGAGGCGGCGGCGCACATCGCCGAGCTGGAGGCCGTCGGCGGCCGACGCTACCCGCGCGCCGTGAGCCTGGAGGCCCGCTACGCCGAGGCGTTGCCCGACCTGGTGCTCGGCATCGGCCCCCAGCGGCTGCTGAAGCTGGCCGTGAAGGCGATGACCCCGAAGCCGGTGCCGGAGGTCTCCATCGCCCACGTGCACATGGTCCGGGTCAGTGTCCGGGAACACGCCGCGATCCTCGCCGCACGGCTGCGCCGGGCCGGCACCGCCACGTTCTCGCTGCTCTGCGCGGACTGCGAGGCCACCCTGGAGGTGGTGGCCCGGTTCCTCGCGCTGCTGGAGCTGTACCGGGAGGGCCTGGTGTCGTTCGTGCAGGAGCAGGCCCTGGAGGAGCTGACCGTGCGCTGGACCGGCCCGGCCGACGGCGACACCGAGCTGCACGTCGACGAGTACGCCGGAGCCCCGGCCGACCCGGAGTCACCGGGGCCTGAACTGACGGGGGCGGGTCCTGAGCCGGCGGGGGCTGAGCTTGAGCCGACGGGGGAGGCCGGCGGGCCGGACGGGACGGGAACGACGGAGGGTGCGCGGGATGAGTGACGAGCAACGTCGGGACTCGCTGGCCGACCAGGCCGCCGCCTGGGTGCCCCCGTGGGACCGTCCCCGCCCGCCCGCCGCCGACACCCCCACGGAGCCGGACGGCTCCGCCGCGTCACCGGAGACCGACGAGCCCGCTTTGGCAGCGCCCGGACCGGAGCCAGAAGCCGCCGAGCCGGACGTGGTCGCGCCGGGCTCTGCGCAGGGTGACCCGGATGGGCAGGGCCCAGACGAGGCGGGCCCGGGTGAGCCGGATCGCGTTGAGGCGGCTGCGGGCGACGTGGGCTCGGCGCGCCCGGACCTCGGCGAGGTGACGGACGGCACGGTAGGGGAGTCGGGTGACGCTGCGGGCGTACCCCGGCGGCAGTTGGCGGGACGGCGGCGGGCGACGGTCGTGCCGGAGCCCGCGCCCGAGCTGTCCGACAGTGAGCTGCGCGGCGCGTTGGAGGCGATTCTGCTGGTGGTCGACGAGCCGGTCAGCGAGCTGGTGCTGGCCCAGGTGCTGGAGCAGCCCGCCGAGCGGGTCGGGCCGATGCTCGACGAGATCGCCGCCGGTTACACGGCGTCCGGGCACGGGTTCGAGCTGCGGCGGGCGGCGGGCGGGTGGCGGCTGTACACCCGGCCGGAATACGCTACGTACGTTGAGCGGTTCGTGTTGGACGGGCAGTCCGTGCGGCTGACCCAGGCGGCGCTGGAGACGCTCGCTGTGGTTGCGTACAAGCAGCCGGTGACCCGTTCGCGAATCTCAGCCATCCGGGGTGTGAACTGCGACGGGGTCATCCGTACGCTGGTCACCCGTGGCCTCATCGAGGAGTGCGGCACCGAAACGGACAGTGGGGCGTTCCTCTACCGGACCACCACGTTGTTCCTGGAGAAGCTCGGGCTGAACACCGTCGACGAGCTGCCGCCCCTCGCACCCTTCCTGCCCGACGACGTAGAAGAGCTTGCTGATGCGACCCGATAACCGTTCCCCGAAACCCGACGCGCCCGTCTACGAGGGGGCTGAGCGCCTGCAGAAGGTGCTCGCCGCCGCCGGCGTGGGTTCCCGGCGCGCCTGTGAGGACCTGATCTTCCGCCGCCGGGTCACCGTGGACGGGCGGGTCGCCAAGCTCGGCGACAAGGTCGACCCGGCCACCTCCGTGATCCACGTGGACGGGGAGCGCCTCCAGGTCGACATTCGCCTCGTCTACGTGGCGATGAACAAGCCGCGCGGGGTGGTCACCTCCATGGCTGACGACAAGGGGCGCAACGAGCTGGCCGAGTTCATCGGCAACCGGGTGGAGCAGCGGGTCTACCACGTGGGGCGGCTCGACGCGGACAGTGAGGGCCTGCTGCTGCTCACCAACGACGGCACCCTCGCGCACAAGCTCATGCACCCCTCGTACGAAGTGCTGAAGACCTACCTGGCCGAGGTGGTCGGGCCGATCCCGCGCAACCTGAGCAAGCGGCTGCTGGCCGGCGTCGAGCTGGAGGACGGGCCGGTCAAGGTCGACTCGTTCAAGGTGGTGGACACCCTGGGTAAATCCGCCCAGGTGGAGCTGAGCCTGCACGAAGGCCGCAAGCACATCGTCCGCCGGCTGATGGAGGAGGTCGGGCACCCTGTCACCCGGCTGGTGCGTACCTCGATCGGTCCTATCCGGCTGGGTGAACTGCGGACTGGACGGATCCGGCGGTTGACGAACGCCGAGGTCGCCGCCCTGTTCAACGCGGTGGGTGACTGACCCCCGAGTTCGGGGTACGGCAGCCGGTAGGCTCCACCGATGGCCGGGACGCGGCCGCCCGGGTGGCGTGGGTCGCCTCCGGCGGCGTCGCGCGCAGGTCCGCCAATGGACCCGGGCATGATTGATGACGATTGACAACCGCTTGCGGCGCCAGATCACCGGGCGATCCGCGAGGTACGGGCTGAGGAGGACACGGTGGAGGAAAACGTACGGACCGGGCGATGTGTGGTCGCTGTGGACGGGCCGTCCGGTTCGGGTAAGTCCACCGTGTCGCGGCGCCTCGCCGCGAGCATCGGTGCGCGCTACCTGGACACCGGGGCGATGTACCGGGCGATCACGTGGGCCGTGCTGCGCTCCGGCGTGGATCTCACCGACACCGCGTCGGTGGCCAAGGTCGCCGGCGAGGTCAACCTGCGCATCGGCACCCACCCGCAGGGGTACGCCGTGACGATCGACGGGGTCGGCGTGGATGCCGACATCCGTGGCCCCGAGGTGACCGGCGCGGTTTCCGCCGTCGCCGCCGTGCCGGCTGTCCGTGAGCTGCTCGTCAACCGGCAGCGCGAGATGATCGCCAACGCTGGTCGGATGGTGGTCGAGGGCCGCGACATCGGCTCGGTCGTGGCGCCGGACGCCGACCTGAAGGTCTTCCTGACCGCCTCCGAGGCGGCCCGTGCCGCCCGGCGCAGCGCCGAGGACGCCGCCGACGTGGCGGCCACGGCCGCCGATCTGGCCCGGCGGGACCGTCTCGACTCGACCCGCAAGGTCAACCCGCTGACCCAGGCGCCCGACGCGGTGGTGCTGGACACCACCGAGCTGGGCATCGACGAGGTCGTGGCGCGGCTGCGCGACATGCTCACCGAGCGGGGCGTGGCATGAGTAGCGATGGTGGTGGGTGGGTCGAGCTGCGGGAGCCCGACGTCGCCGTCGAGGAGCCGAGCGGCCCGCAGCCGGTGGTGGCCGTGGTCGGCCGCCCGAACGTGGGCAAGTCGACGCTGGTCAACCGGATCATCGGCCGCCGGCAGGCGGTCGTCGAGGACGTCCCCGGCGTGACCCGCGACCGGGTCCCGTACGACGCGCAGTGGAACGGCCGGGCGTTCACAGTGGTGGACACCGGCGGTTGGGAACCGGACGCGAAGGACCGGGCCGCGGCCATCGCGGCGCAGGCCGAGACGGCGGTCGTCACCGCCGACGTGGTGCTCTTCGTGGTCGACGCGATGGTGGGCTCCACCGACGTGGACGAGGCTGCGGTGAAGATGCTGCGGCGCAGCGCCAAGCCGGTGATCCTGGTGGCCAACAAGGCGGACAACAACTCCATCGAGATGGAGGCCACCTCGCTGTGGTCGCTCGGCCTCGGTGAGCCGTTCCCGGTGTCCGCCCTGCACGGACGCGGCTCCGGCGACCTGCTGGATGCCATCCTCGCCGCGCTGCCGGAGGCACCGGCGATCGTGGAGAACCGTCCGCGTGGGCCGCGCCGGGTGGCGCTGGTCGGGCGGCCGAACGTCGGCAAGTCCAGCCTGCTGAACCGGTTCTCCGGTGAGGAGCGGGCGGTCGTCGACTCGGTGGCGGGCACCACAGTGGACCCGGTGGACAGCCTGGTCGAGATCGGCGGTCAGACCTGGCAACTGGTCGACACGGCCGGGCTGCGCAAGCGGGTCGGCAAGGCCAGCGGCACCGAGTACTACGCCAGCCTGCGTACCGCCGGCGCGATCGAGGCCGCCGAGGTGGCCGTGGTGCTGCTGGACTCCAGCGAACCGATCAGCGAGCAGGACCAGCGGATCCTGTCGATGGTGACCGAGTCGGGTCGGGCGCTGGTCATCGCGTTCAACAAGTGGGACCTGGTCGACGCCGACCGTCGGTACTACCTGGACAAGGAAATCGACCGGGAGTTGCGCCGCATCCCCTGGGCGATCCGGCTGAACCTGTCGGCGATGACCGGCCGGGCCGTGGACAAGCTGGCCCCGGCCCTCAACAAGGCGCTGGCCAGCTGGGAAACCCGCGTGCCGACCGCGCACCTCAACCAGTGGCTCACCGCGCTGGTGCAGGCCACCCCTCACCCGGTACGTGGTGGGCGGGCGCCGCGGATCCTGTTCGCGACGCAGGCCGGTGTGGCGCCGCCACGGTTCGTGCTCTTCACCACCGGCCCGCTCGACGCCGGCTACCAGCGCTTCGTCGAGCGCAAGCTCCGCGAGGAATTCGGGTACGAGGGCAGCCCGATCGAGATCTCGGTCCGCCCGCGTAAGAAGCTCGGCCCCGGAGGCGGTCACGCCGGCGGGTGAACCACTCGGTGTCCTCGCGGACCTGGCGGTCACAC
>NZ_JBEZEH010000181.1:0-14960 GCF_040648775.1 Micromonospora sp. NPDC049089 | reverse complement strand
GCTGCCCCGACGGCCCGGTCGCCGCTCGGCTGCACCAGGGCGCGCGGCTGGCGACCGCCGCCACCGCCGGTTTCGCCGCGTTCCTCCGTGCCGAGCTGGCACCCGGGGCCTCCGAGGTGGACGGTGTGGGCGGCGACCTGTACCGGGTCACCGCCCGCAGTTTCCTCGGCGCGACGGTCGACCTCGACGAGGTGTACGAGTACGGCTGGGCGGAGTTGGCAGGCACCGCCGCCGAGCTGCGGACCGTCGCGGGTGAGCTGGGCCATTCGCGGGTGGCTGCCGCGCGGGCGGCCCTGGACGCCGACCCGGCCGGGCGGGTGGCGGCCGGGCCAGCCCTGGAGGAGTGGCTGCGCCAGCGCACCGAGCAGCTGACCGACGCCCTCGACGGCACCCATTTCGACATCCCGTCCGCCACCCGCCGGGTGGTGTGCCGGATCAGCCCCGCCACGTCCGGGGTCATGTACTACACGCCCCCCGACCCGGCGTTGACGCGTCCCGGCGCGATCTGGTGGTCGGTGCCCACCGGCGCGTCGACGGTGCCGGTGTGGCGGCACGTCGGGACGCTCTGCCACGAGGGGCTGCCCGGCCACCACCTCCAGCACGCCGTCACCCTCACCACCGGCGCCCTGCACCCGTGGCAGCGCACCCTCTGCCAGGTGCACGGGTACGCCGAGGGGTGGGCGCACTACGCCGAGCGTCTCGCCGACGAGATCGGCCTGTACGCCGACCCGGCCGAGCGGCTCGGCATGCTCGACGGTCAGCTGTGGCGGGCCGCCCGCGTGGTCATCGACCTGGGTCTGCACCTCGGGCTGCCGATCCCGGCCGGCAACGGGTTCACCGAGGAACGCCGTTGGACGCCTTCTCTCGCGGTGGACGTCCTCACCCGTGTCGTCGGGCTGGACGCCGAGACCGCGCGCTTCGAGGTCGACAGGTATCTCGGCTGGCCGGCGCAGGCCCTGGCCTTCAAGGTCGGCGCGCGGCTGTGGCAGCAGGCCCGCCGGGACGCCGAGCGGCGCGAGGGTACGGCCTTCGACCGGAAACGCTTCCACCACACCGCGTTGGCGCTCGGACCCATGGGACTGGACCCGCTCCGCGCCTGCCTGGCCGACCTGCCCTGACCCCCCGCACCGCCGTACCCGATCGGAAGTGACAGCCGATGAGCGATGAGCTCACCACCACCATCACCGACCTGTACCGGTCCCTCGGCGACCGGCCGGCCTTCGACGCGCACCTGCATCCCGACCTGACGTTCTGGGAGTCCGACGCCGACGGCCTGCTGTCCGGCCTGCCCGCGCTGGACGACCTGCGGGACCGGCGGGCGACCCGGGCGACGGGGGCGACGCCGATCTCGGTCGCGCCGGAACAGCTGCGTGCCGACGGCTGGGGCGACACCGGTCTGGTCCGGTACGTGCTGCGGGCCCGCTTCGCCGACAGCCGGCCGGACGAGTGTTTCCGGGTTACCGACGTCCTGCGCCGTGAGGACGGCTCCTGGCGCATCGTGCACCACCACGCGGAGGCCGTCCGATGAGCGCCGAGGAACCCACCACCGACCTGTACGACCTGCGGGTCGTGGTGGAGCGGATCGAGGGCCGCTCGGTGTGCGGCCTCAAGCCGGGCGACCACTTCGACGTGACGGAGTCGAATCGGGTGACCATCCCTGCCGGGGGGCACTTCTGCCTCTACGCCCTGGCGGCGTGCCTGCCGTTGCTGCCGGCGAAGCAGCGGGCGCTGGCCGAGGGCGACTGGATGGCCCGGGACAGCCACGTCGCCTGTCCGGACCCGGACGAGCGGCTCATCATGCGCATCGAGCGGACCGGCCTTCAGCGCATCCCCACCGAGGAGCTGACGTGAGCGCTGGGCTGGTCGGCATCGGCCTGCAGTCCGACAAGTCCGCCGACGAGTACGCGGAGCTTGCCGAGTTGACCGAGCGGCACGGCTTCGACGTGCTGTCGGTCTTCGGTGACCTGATGTACCAACCGCCGATCTTCCCGTTGCTGGTGGCGGCCCGGCACACCCGGCGGATCCGCCTGGGGGCGGCGTGCCTCAACCCGTTCACCATGCACCCGGTCGAGGTCGCCGGTCAGGTGGCCGCGCTGGACCTGGCCTCGCGGGGTCGGGCCTACCTGGGCCTGGCCCGGGGCACCTGGCTCAACGAGATCGGTGTGCCGCAGGTCCGTCCGATCCGGCGCATCGTCGAGACGGTCGCCGTCGTGCGGCTGCTGCTCGCCGGCGACGACAGCGGTTTCCAGGGTGGGGAGTTCACTGTCGCGCCGGGCACGTCGCTGCGGTACACGCCGGCCCGTGCCGACGTGCCGGTCCTCGTCGGCACCTGGGGGCGACAGACCGCACGGGCGGCGGCCGGGTTCGCCGGCGAGGTCAAGGTCGGCGGGTCGGCGAACCCGGCGATGGCCCGGATGATGCGCGCCTGGCTGGATGACGCGGCGGTCACGGACCGGGACGGCACGGGTGTCGTGCTCGGCGCGGTCACCGTCGTCGACGAGGACGGTGCGCTGGCACGGCGGGTGGCCCGCCGGGAGGTGGCCATGTACCTGGCGGTGGTGGCCGCCCTCGACCCGACGATCGAGGTGGACCCGGAGCTGCTGGCCCGGCTCCAGCAGCACGTCGGCCGTCGGGAGGATGACCTCGCCGGCGCGCTGATCGGCGACGACCTGCTTGATCTGTTCGCTTTCTCCGGCACGCCGGAGCACGTCGCGGGGCAGGCGGCGGCGGTGTTCGACGCCGGGGCGAGTCGGGTGGAGTTCGGCACCCCGCACGGGTTGACGCCGCACGGCGGCATCGACCTGCTCGGCCGGCGGGTGCTCCCACTGTTAAGAGCGTGAAAACCTCCTCGTCGAGGGCTCCCCGAAGATCGTTGACCTGCATATGATCTTGCGGGAAGTTGCCCGAAGAGGCACTTTCGTCCACATTAGACGAGGAGCACCATGCTCAGGAAAACGCGGTGGCTGTTGGCGGTTGCCGTCACGGCCACGACGCTGACCGCCCTACCGGGCGGCGCAGCCACAGCCGGCGGCATCGACCGACCCGGCGCACCCGCCGCCTCGGTCGACGGCAAGACCCACACCGTCACGTTGCTGACCGGCGACGTGGTGACCGTCCGCAGCAACGGCTCGGGGTGCCCGCAGGCCACGATCCGGCCGGTCGACGAGAACGCGGTGATCCAGCAGAGCTGCGGCCCCGACGGTCACCTGCACGTCATCCCCGCCCGCGTCGCGTCCCAGGTCGGCCCGGTCCTCGACCCCGACCTGTTCGACGTCACCACCCTGATCGCCGACGGCTACGACGACGACAACTCCGCCGAGCTGCCGCTGATCGTGCAGCCCGCCACCGCGTCCGCCCGGGTGGCCGCGCTCGGTGACGTGCTCCCGCTGCCCAGCATCGGCGCGGTAGCCGGCCGCGTACCCAAGAAGAGCCCCGCCACCGCGAAGCTCGCCACCAACTCGCTGCTCGCCGGCGCGAAGAAGGTCTGGCTCGACCGCAAGGTGCACGCCACCGCCCTGACCGGCGGTGGGCGACCCGCCGGCCTGGACCGCAACCTCGGCCAGATCGCCGCGCCGGACGCCTGGAAGGCCGGCTACACCGGCAAGGGCGTCCGGGTCGCGGTGCTCGACACCGGCGCCGACTTCACCCACCCGGACCTGGTCGGCCGGGTCGCCGAGCGGGCCGACTTCACCGCCGAGGGTGGTGACGCCGTCGACCACAACGGCCACGGTACGCACGTCGCCTCGACAATCGCCGGCACCGGCGCGGCCGCCCACGGTCAGCGTCGCGGCGTGGCGCCGGACGCCAAGCTGGTGATCGGCAAGGTTCTCGACGACCACGGCTCCGGCGAGGACTCCGGCATCATCGCCGGCATGGAGTGGGCCGCCACCCGGGCCGACGTCATCAACATGAGCCTCGGCGGCAGCGCACCGGACGACGGCACCGACCCGCTCTCGCTCGCCGTCGACGGTCTGAGCAAGTCCACCGGCGCCCTGTTCGTCATCGCCGCGGGCAACAGCGGCGCGCAGATCTCCTCGCCCGGGTCGGCCGCCACCGCGCTCACCGTCGGGGCCGTCGACCGCGACGACAAGCTCGCCGACTTCTCCAGCCGGGGACCGCTTGTCACCAGCAACGTGGCCAAGCCGGAGCTCGTCGCACCCGGTGTCGACATCGTCGCCGCCCGGGCCGCCGGCACCAACCTCCAGGACCCGATCGACAGGTACTACGAGGCGATCAGCGGCACCTCGATGGCGAGCCCGCACGTGGCGGGCGCCGCCGCGCTGCTCGCCCAGCGCCACCCGGACTGGACCGGAGAGCGGCTCAAGGCCGCCCTCGTCGGCGCCGCCGACCCGCTCACCGGCATCGACCCGTACGCCGTCGGCGCCGGCCGGCTCAACGCGGCCCGTGCCCTCGGCGGCCCGACCAGCGACCAGCCGGTGGTCAACCTCGGCACGTTCGCCTACCCGCAGTCCGGAACCAACGAGACGAAGCTGAGCTGGACCGGCGAGTCGACTGCCGTCCTCGACCTCGACGTGTCGATCGTCAACCACGACGGCCAGCCCGTGCCGCGCGGCGCGGCATCGTTGTCGACGAGCCGGGTGACCCTCAAGCGCGGCGCCACCGGGGCGGCGACCCTGCGGATCAACCGCGCTGCGCTGGGCAGCCGGCCGGGTTTCTACCTGGCCACCGTCACCGCCCGCACCGGCCGCAAGCCGGTCGTGACCACGCCGGTGAGTTTCTACGTCGAGCCGCCCAGCTACGACCTGACGATCCACACCAAGCCGATGCCCGGCCTGCGGGACGGCGCGGACACCTGGATCAACCTGATGGTCGCCAACCTCACCGACCCCCTGCTGTTCTACGGCGGGGGCGGCGGAACGCCCGGTGAGACCTTCACCCTGCGGGTGCCGGCCGGCCGGTACTCGGTGCTCGGCGCGTCGGTCGCCTACTACGTCGACAGCGACGTGCAGGAGAGCACCCTCACCGCGGCGGGTGACCTGGACGTGCACGCCCCCCGAAGCGTGACCCTCGACCCGGCGCAGGCCCGGCCAGTCACGGCGACCGTCGACGGGGCGGCCACCACGACCACCCGGACCGACGTCACCACCTTCCAGACCGCGGTGAACGGCCTGCCGTGGTGGCACCAGATCAGCGGGTTCGGCGTGGCCACGGCGGTCCGCAGCGTGGCGATCCCGAAGCCCACCATCGGATCGCGGCGTAGCTGGGCGGCCGTCAACATGGACTCGCCGGCCGGCACCGCGAAGCCGTACCGCTACAACATCGTGCACGAGTACGCCAACGGCGTGCCGGCCGACCCGTCGTTCCGGGTGACCAGGGCCGAGCAGGCCCGACTGGCCCGCATCGACGAGCGGTTCCACCAGACCGACTCACCGGAGATGTACACCCTGCTGGTCCGCACGGGCTCCACTCCTGACGGGGTGGCGGTGACCCAGACCTACGAGGGCGTCATGCCGCCGAGCCGGACGTCGTACCTCTCACCGGAGATCGTCTGGGCCGACCAGGGTGTCTACGGCGGACTGGGGGCCATGGAGGCGCCGCGTCAGTACCGGCCGGGCAGCCAGCAGTCCAAGGTCTGGGCGCGGCAGCCGCTGCACTCCGACTGGTACGACGACCCGGCCGGCGCCGACTGGAGCTGCGCCACCGCGCCGTCGCGGTCCCGGGGCAACCTGCACCTGGACATGGTGACGCTGACCGACCAGCACCAGCGGGCCGACTGCCTTCAGGGCGAGGCGGTCGGTGTGAAGCGCAAGCTGTCGCTGTACCGCGACGGCAAGCTGGTCGACGAGCGGTCCGGCCCGTACGGCGACTTCACCGTTCCGCAGTCGATGGCCGACTACCGGGTGACCCTCGACGTCGACACGAGCCTGATCCTCCCGATCTCCACCAAGGTCAACACATCGTGGACGTTCCGGTCCGCCGGCCCGGACGGGACCGGGAGCGTGCCGTTGCCGCTGCTCGCGGTCGACTACGCCCTGCCGATGGACCACAACAACCACCCGGTCGACGGAACGGCCGAGCTGGCCGTCCGGCAGGCGCACGGTGTGAAGGCGCAGAAGGTGACGTCGTTCCAGGTCTGGACGTCGACCGACGACGGCGCCACCTGGAAGTCGGCCCGGGTCACCGGCAGCGGTGACAGTTACCGGGTCGAGCTGCCGAAGGCCGCCTCCGGGCAGGCAGTCTCGCTGCGGGTGAAGGCCGCCGCCAACGGCGGTAGCGGAATCGACCAGACGATCATCCGGGCGTACCACGCCGGCTGATGGTCACCCCGCTGGTGCGGCCCGGCTCCGGCCGGGCCGCACCACCGGCCAACGTCACTGGCCCTCCCAGACCGCCTTCGCCCCGGAGTCGCCGGTGCGCACCACGTAATACACGGTGACGGCGGCGGCCACCAGCGACAGCACCTGCAACGCCAGGGTCAGCGGCCGAGCGGGTCGCCCGTCCGCGCTGGCGTCGGCGGCCCTCGGCGGGACGAGCCGGACCAGCGCCAGGGCCACCACGCCCAACCCGATGCTGGCGTAGAGCGTGATGTCACCGAACTCCTGGTGCGCCTCCAGCTTTGGCAGGAACTCAGGCGTGACCCGGTTGGCGGCGCGCATCCGCTCGAGGAAGGCGTCGCCGGAGAGCTTGGTCAGCAGGGCGGCGACCGGCGCACCCACCGCCAGCAGACCCAGCACCCACCGGGTGTGCGGCCGGATCTGCGGGACGAACGCGTAGCCGACAGTCAGCAGGGCCAGCAGCGGCACGAACGCGACAGCGGCGTGCAGCAGCAGAGGGTGGGCCGGGATGCCCATGATCTCCTCGAACATCGGCGTCTCCTCCGGTGACATCGGCCTGGACGGTGATCGTCCACACCGGGACGCTATCGGTACCAAGCGGGCGTGTCATCTCCGCCGATCGATCAGGTCGTCGCCGCGCGTACGCCGAGGCCGACCAGGATCACGCCGGTCAGCCGATCGAGCATTCGTCGCACCGAGGCGGTGCGGAGCAACCGGGCGGCGGCACCGGAGAGGAAGGTCCAGCCGGCGAGCCAACAGGTGTGCAGCGCGGCGTGCGCCGTGGCGAGCAGCACCATCGGCAGCAGGACCGGTCGGCCCGGTTCGAGGAACTGCGGCGCCAAGGTGAGGTAGATGGCGGCGGCCTTGGGGTTCAGCACGTTGCCGAGCAACCCTTGCAGGTACGGGTGGTCCACCCGCCAGGGCAACCTCCGGGCGGAAACCGTCGGTCGCCGTTCCGCCTCCGGGCGACGGCGCGACGCGGACCAGAGCATCCAGAGCCCGAGCCCGACCAGATAAGCGGCCCCGACCAGCTTGACCACCCAGAACGCCTGCGACGATCGGAGCACCAGCGCGGCCAGGCCGACAGCGGCCAGCGTGGCGTGCACGTAGAGCCCGGTGACCGTACCCAGGATGACCCACCAGCCCTGCCGCCGCCCGCCGGTGGTGACCCGCGAGACGACCAGGGTCAGGCTCGCGCCCGGCGTGGCGGTGATCGGCGCGACGGCGACCAGGAAGCCGAGCACCGCGACCCCTTGCATCCTCAGACCACCACCCGGTAGTGGGTGGTGAGCAGGCCGGCGTCGTCGTAGACGTGGAACGCGACGCCGGGCGGCTGGGTCTGGGTGGTCAACGGGCCGTCGCCCTCCCAGGGCATCCGCAGGGTGGAGACCACACCCGGGGCGATCCGCA
This sequence comes from Micromonospora sp. NPDC049089, assembly GCF_040648775.1. Lineage (NCBI taxonomy): Bacteria > Bacillati > Actinomycetota > Actinomycetes > Micromonosporales > Micromonosporaceae > Micromonospora > Micromonospora sp. NPDC049089. The sequence continues at coordinate 7,254 of NZ_JBEZEH010000181.1, read as the reverse complement.
GTGGACGGCCCGCGAAGGTGCTCGCGGCGGCGGTGTGGAAATGCCCGGTCAGCACGGCGACGACCTGCGGGTGGGCGGCGACGAGCGCGGCCAGGGGGTCGGCCGGCAGTAGCCGCATCGGGTCGATGACCGGGTGGTGCAACACCACCGGCGGGTGATGCAGGGCGATGAACGTGGGTGTCCCGGCCGGCACCGAACCCAACTCGTCGGCGAGCCAGGCCATCGTCTCCTCGTCCAGGTGACCGTCGTCCGCACCGGGCACGGAGGAGTCGGCGAGGAGGAAGACCGCCCCGGCCACGTCGTGGCGGGCGTTGATCGGGCCGGTGCCGCCGCCGTCGTCACCGAGCAGACCCTTGCGGTACGCGGCGCGCACATCGTGGTTGCCGGGGCAGACCATGACCGGCAGCGGGGATTCGAAGAGCTTCGCGGCGGTCTCGTACTCGGCCACCTCGCCGTTGTCGGCGACGTCCCCGGTGATCAGGATCGCGTCGACAGGTCGTGGCAGGCCGTGCAGATAGTCCATGACCCGGGCGGTCCGCTCGGCCGACCGGGGATGGCTGTCGAGGTGGGTGTCACTGAGGTGCGCGATGACCAGCACGAGGCTCTCCTAACGGCTATCAACGTGAAAGCCGTCAGGAACGCTACTCCGGGCCAGGTCGGCCAGCGCAGCGCGATGACCGCCGCGGTCAGCTCCGCGAGCGCGGCAGGCAGTCCTTCTTGTACTTGAGGCCCGACCCGCACCAGCAGGCGTCGTTGCGCTCCGGCGGCCAGGCGATCCGCGCGCTGGGCCGCGCCGACACCTCGGCCGCGTAGCCCGCGCGGACCGCCGCGTCAGCCGGATCGCCGTCACGTCGACCGGCGAACGCGGTCAACCCGGCCACTGTCGCGCCGAACACGCCCAAACCGGCCTGACCGGCACCCCGCAGCCGAACGAGCTCCGTCTCCAGCCGGCCCCGGTGCGCGTCCCAGTCCGGCCCATAGACGTCGGCGAGGGCGGGATGCTCGGCGAGCAGGCGATCGAACTCGGCCCGCGGCCAGAAGAGCAGATCCGACTCGGCGTCCCTGCGCTCCCCGGCCCGACGGACGAGCTGGGTCTCCAGCCGGTCCGCCAGGTCGTCCTGCCGGTCGTGCGGCAGGTTCAGGTTGCGTCGTACCCGATGGCGCTGTTGCAACAGGAAGAAGGCGACACCTGGCGCGTCCGGCGGACCGAGATCGACCACCGGGTCGATGGCGGTGCTGGCCGGCCCGGACGCGGCGGTCGCATGCTCCTTCAGGAGCGTGTCGACCGCCTCGCTCAGCCACGTCTCGGCGGTCGCCGAACGCCCACCGGCGTCCAGCGCGGCACTGACGTAGGCGGGGGCGTCGGGCTGCACGAGCAGCAACGGGCGCAACGCGGTCAACTCCGCCATCGCCTCGTCGTCGTGACCGCCGGCCCGGAACAGCGTGCGGGCCCGCAGCGCGCGGGCGAACCCGGCCCGAGGATCATCGGCGGACGGGTACGCCGTCAGGGCCTGCTCCGCGTACCGCAGCGCGGCCTCGGGCCTGGCCCGGATCTCCGCGATCTCGGCGGCGAGCGTCAGCGCGTCCCCGGCATCGTCCGGGTCCTCCAACCGGCCCTGCTCGACGGCCTCCGCGAGGTCGGCGGCGACACCGAGCGGATTCGCCGTCCCGAGCGCCGAGCGGCGAAGTTCGGCGAGGTCAGCCTTGGTGAGTGTCTCTCTCGTCGGCACGATCTCACGGTACGTCGGGGTGCTCGCGGTACGAGGGCAGATCACCTGTTACCCCGCTCTCATGCCGCCCGCCGGGCGGACTACGACCACGCGCCGGCCGCAGCGGCCCGCGTGGCGTAGGTGTCGAAGTCGAGCGGGTCCCGTCCGAGAACCCGACGTACTCCGTCGGTCGGTTCGGCGAGGTGGCCCGCCCGCATCCCGGCGAACAGGGCGTTCAGCGCCGTGGCCGCCTCCGCCGGAAAGCCCTCGGCGAGCAGTTCGGCGTGGTACTGCTCCGGGCTGAGCTCCACATAGCGGATCGAGCGGCCGGTCACCCGCGCGATCGTCGCCACCGCTGCGGCGAAGGTGAGCGCACGGGGGCCGGACAGGTCGTACACCTGTTCGTGGTGACCTGGCGAGGTGAGCAGCGTCGCCGCCACGTCGGCGACGTCCTGGGCGTCGACGAACGGCTCGGGCGTGGCCCCCATCGGCAGGGCCAGCCGACCATCGAGCAGTGGTTGGCGAAACAGGTCCTCGCTGAAGTTCTGACTGAAGTTGTTCGCCCGGATGATCGTCCACTCGATGCCGGACCTCCGCACCGCCTCTTCCGCGGCGAGCATGCCGGGGGAGAAGTCACTGACCCGGTCGATTCCGCGCCCGGAGAGCGCCACGATCCGGCCGACACCGGAGTCGACTGCCTGCGTCACGAAGTCGGTGGCCAGCGCCGGGTCCTCCGGAGCGAGCAGATAGACAGCAGAGGCACCCGCCACGGCCGGCCGCCAGGTGTCCCGCCGCGACCAGTCGAAGCGCACCTCACCGGAGCGAGAGGCGGCCCGGGCGTGGTGACCCGCCGCCCGCAGCGTCTGAACCAGCCGGCGACCGGTCTTACCGGTGCCGGCCATCACGAGTGTCGAAGGTGCGTCCGTCGTCATGACCACGAGTCAACGCGCCCCGTCGTGGGCGGGACATGTCCTGTCGTACGCCGGGCATGTCCGATCGTCCGCGGTCCATCCTCCGCGATCTATCGTCGGTGACATGGACCCGTTCGACAATCTGCTGCGCGGTCTGCACGCCGACGGCGCGGCATTCGGCCGGTCGGTGCTGACGCCGCCGTGGGCGCTGCGGTTCACCGACGGCGCCCCGCTGACGCTCTGCGTTCCGATGCGGGGCGAGGGCTGGATCTCGCATCCGGACAGCGACAAGCCTCGCCTGGTCCGGGTCGGCGAGGCGGCCATCGTGCGCGGGCCGGCGCCGTTCGTCTTCTCCGCCGAGCCCCGGTCGAGCTTCGAGCCCGGGGAACTGCGCGACGTCCGGCGCGGCCAGACCGGGGTCGTCGACCCGGCGGGCGCGGATCACACCGACCGACCCGTGCTGCTGGTCGGGGTGTACCACGTCCGGGGTCGGGTGCCTCAGCGGTTGCTGGGCGCGCTGCCGCCGGTCCTCGTCGTGCCAGAAGACCAGGACTGCGCCGCGCTGCGCGACTACCTGGACGCCCAGCTCGACGCGGGTCGGCCCGGACGGCAGGTGGTGCTGGACCGCCTGCTGGACTGGTTGTTGGTGTGCACGGTTCGGGACTGGTTCGACCAGCCGGAGGCCGAGGCGCCCGGCTGGTACCGGGCGCTGAGCGACGACACTGTCGGTCCGGTGCTGCGCGCCATGCACGACGCCCCGGGCCGGCCGTGGACCCTGGCCAGCCTCGCCGCCCATGCCGGGGTCTCCCGTTCCACACTGGCGAAACGGTTCACCGCGTTGGTGGGTGAACCGCCGCTCACCTACCTGACCGACTGGCGCATGGCGGTGGCCGCCGACCTGCTCTCCGAATCGACAGCGACGGTCGCCGCCGTGGCGCGTCGCCTCGGGTACGCGGACGCGTTCGGCTTCAGCGCGGCCTTCAAACGCGTGCACGGCCTGAGCCCGAGCGGGCATCGACGGCTCACCCGGGTCGACGCCACGGCGGCGTGACCGGCACTCACCGGTCACGCTGTCGCTGCGACCCGGCCCTCGGCGGGCTCGTCTGACCAGTGTCGCGTCACCCGTCCTACCAGGACGCCCGGGATCAGCGCCCGTCGGTCTCTGGCTGGCGACGGTATCCAGCGGCACGGGCAGGTGCTACGGCGTATCAGGTAAGCATGACCGCAAATGTAAAAGCGCTCCGAGGGTCCCCTTGATCTGTGCATGATTAATGCGCTTGCGGCTTCGCCGAATGGCATTTCCGGGCAGCGATTTCCCATTGAAGACCATTACCGGAAGTAACTGACTAATGTTGCCCCGAGCAACGTTATGGTTCGATGCACGGCAAGATCGACGCATTGAGCTGCCGTTATGGCGACCGCTGGAGCTCGACGTCGACGACGGCAGGACGTCGATATAACTCTGAGTGACTGGATGTTCGGTCGCTCCGCAGCCGCTGAGGACGACTGTGGCTGGCGGCACGAAAGCCTGAATAGGCGTCGTCCACGTAATTAACCCGTAACGAATCGGACCCACAACGAAATCATTTGCCCGGCTAACGTTCCGGCACTAGAGCCGCCACCTGAACGGGGAACCGCTCAGGTGGCGGTGCCATGTGTCAGCACGATGAGGAGGGCGTCCCGCGTGGAGCCGATGGTCACGGAGCCCCAGGTGCTCCGCGCCGGAGAGCCGGGCGACGAACGGGTGCGGAGCGCAGCGTCGCCCGCCGCCCCGGTCCGGACGGTCAGCAGGTCGCCGACCCGGATCGCCCTTGCCCGGCTGCGCCGCGACCGGATCGCGATGATCTGCGCCGCGATCTGTGTCGCCTACGTCCTGATCGCGATCTTCGCGCCGTTGCTCGCCCGGGTGGAGGGGCAGAACGCCAGCGAGCTGCACCAGACCCTGATCGACGAGTTCGGCTTCCCGACGATCGGGCCGACCAGCGAACACTGGTTCGGGGTGGAGCCCCGCCTGGGCCGCGATCTCTTCGCCCGCTGGGTGTACGGCGCACGCCCGTCGCTCATCGTCGCCGTCGCGGTCACCACGATCACCACGATCATCGGCGTGGTCGTCGGCCTGGTCGCCGGCTTCTCCGGCGGCTGGGTCGACCGGGTGCTCTCCTGGCTGATCGACCTGGTGCTCAGCCTGCCGTACCTGCTCTTCGCGATCGCGAGCTCCGCCGTGCTGGTCGCCATCTTCGGCGGCGCCGACGGTGCCGGGTCCGAGGACGTGGCCCAGATCCGCTTCATCTCGCTGATCTGCGTGCTGTCGTTCTTCGGCTGGGCGAGCCTCGCCCGCCTGGTCCGGGGGCAGGTGCTCTCGCTGCGGGAGCGGGAGTTCGTCGCGGCGGCCAAAGTGCTCGGCATCCCGACCCGGCAGGTGCTCTTCAAGGAGCTGCTGCCGAACCTGGTGGCACCGATCGTGGTCTCCGTGTCGCTGGCCCTGCCCGGCTACGTCGTGGCGGAGGCCGGCCTGACCGTGCTCGGTGCGGGGTTGATCGAGCCCACACCGTCCTGGGGTCTGACGATCTCCGCCGCCACCACGTACTACCGGGCCGACCCGCTCTACCTGTGGCTGCCCGTACTCGGCATCACGATCCTGGTGCTCGCCCTGAGTCTGCTCGGCGACGCCGTACGCGATGCCTTCGATCCCCGGACCCGTCGATGAGGACGCCCTGGGCTGAAGTGAAACCGAAAGACAAGACAGGAGTACGTCTGTGAGGCAACTGAAGGTTGGTCTCGCCGCCGCGCTGGCCGCCACCATGGCGGTGGCCGGCTGCGGTAGCCCTTCGTCGAACAACGGCAGCAGCGGCGGGGGTGACTCCAAGGGCATCGAGACCCAGCAGAGCGCGCTCGACCCGACCGCCAAGGGACCGGCGGCCGAGGTGCCCGGCGCCAAGAAGGGCGGCGTCATCACTGTCTACTCCCAGCTGACCCCGAACACCTTCGACCCGACCGACACCTACTACGCCGACGCGTTGGCGATCGAGAAGCTGCTCTTCCGCAGCCCGACCCAGTTCGCGATCCGCAACGGCAAGCCGGTGCTCGTACCGGACCTGACCGACCTCGGCACCGTCTCGTCGGACAAGCTGACCTGGACGTTCAAGATGCAGTCGGGCATCAAGTACGCCGACGGCGGCGAGGTCAAGGTCGAGGACCTGGCGTACGCGATCAAGCGGTCGTTCGCCCACGACGTGTTCGCGAACGGTCCGACGTACCAGCTGACCACCTTCAAGGACGGCGACAAGTACAAGGGCCCCTACGTCAGCGGCGACGCCTACGCCGGTGTGGAGACCCCGGACCCGACCACGCTGGTCATCCACCTGGCCCGGCCGTTCGCGGACCTGCCCCTCTACCTGACCTTCCCGGTGTTCACGCCGATCCCGAAGGCCAAGGACACCAAGGAGAACTACAAGAACAACCCCCTCGCGACCGGGCCGTACCAGTTCGACACCTACACCCCCGGCACCGAGCTGAAGCTGAAGAAGAACCCGAACTGGGACCCGAACACCGACGCGGTGCGGCACCAGTACCCGGACGGCTTCGACTTCAAGTGGGGCGGCGAGGACCCGAAGACCCAGCAGCAGGTGCTCAACAGCGCCGGCGAGGACGCCAACGCCCTCAACTACGGTGCCGTCGACGCCTCGCTGATCCCGCAGCTCACCGGGGACAAGAAGGCCCAGCTGATCCAGGGCGAGCAGCCCTGCACCTACTCGGTGCAGATGGACACCCGCAAGATCCCGCTGGAGGTGCGTAAGGCGGTCGCCAAGGCGTACCCGTACGACCAGGTCAACAAGGCCGCCGGTCTGAACAGCTTCAACTCCCAGCCGGCCAGCACCGTCCTGCCGCCCAGCGTGCCGGGCTACACCAAGTACGAGCCGCTGCCAGGCCTGAGTGGTGTCGGCCAAGGCGACCCGGCCGCGGCCAAGGCCGACCTGGAGGCGGCCGGCAAGGTCGGCTTCGAGCTCAGCTGGTACTACGACAACACCAAGCCGATCCCGCAGCAGACCAACCAGATCCGGGTCGACGCGTTGAAGGCGGCCGGCTTCGCCGTGAAGCCGATCGGTGTCACCACCGCGGAGCTGCGCTCCAAGATCGCTGACTACGACGCTCCGGTCAACATGGGCCAGGCGCCGCAGGGTTGGTGCTCGGACTGGCCGAGCGGCGGCAGCTGGTTCCCGGTGCTGTTCCAGACGCACAGCATCTCCGACGGCCTCAGCTGGGGCGAGCTCAGCGACAAGGCGCTGGACGCCAAGATCGACGAGATCGGCAACCTCCCGGCCGACCAGGCCGTCGCCAAGTGGGGCGAGCTCGACAAGGAAATCATGGGCAGGTACGTGGCCCTGCCGCGCTACTACGGCAAGCTCGCCTTCGCCATCGGCACGAACATCGGTGGCGCCGAGGGCGACGCCTCCGCGGGTGAGCCGTTCTACCTGAACATGTTCCTCAAGAACTGACTCTCACCGCACTCCCAGTCGTGGGCGCCGGCCGGCCCCCCGCCCAGGGGCGGGCGGCGGCCCCCCCCCCCCCCCGCCCGGGAGGGGTGCCCCCCCCCCCCCCCCGGCCCCCCGCGCCACCGCCGGGGGCAGAAAAAT
>NZ_JBEZEH010000180.1:0-15098 GCF_040648775.1 Micromonospora sp. NPDC049089 | reverse complement strand
GGGCGCCGCGCCCCCGCCCCCGCCCCCCCGAGGCTCAGCGGATAGGGAAGACTGGCGCGCATGGCTGATCTGAGCGATGCGAAGGCCGCCCTGCACCACTACCTCCGGGGCAACCGCGAAGACCTCATCTGGAAGCTCGACGGGCTCAGCGAACGGGAGGTCAGGCTGCCCCGCACGGCGACCGGAAACAACCTGCTGGGCGTGGCCAAGCACTGCCTCAACGTCGAGGCCGGCTACTTCGGGCCCACCTTCGGCCGCGAGTTCCCGACGCCCGACGAGCTGGTCCCGCTGGCGGCGTTCGACGAGGACCCGCAGGCCGACTGGTACGCCCGTGAGGACGAGACGAAGGACGGGCTGATCGACCTGTACCGCCGGGTCGGGGCGTTCGCCGACCAGACGATCGAGCAGCTGCCGCTCGACGCGCCGGGGCAGGTGCCGTGGTGGCAGCCAGGTCGGCAGGACGTGACGCTACAGCGGATCATCATCCACGTGACCTGCGACCTCGCCCGCCACGCCGGGCACGCCGACATCATGCGCGAACAGCACGACACGGTGGTCGGCCTCGGGCGGAACAACAGCAACATCCCCGACGACTACGACTGGCCGGCGTATGTCAGCAAGCTGACGAAGCTTGCCGACCAGTTCGGGTGATCGGCAAAGCTGCCGGCCTGCGAGACGACCTCAACCAGATCGAAGCGGCCTTCCGGGGCACACCCCTGGCCGGCCTGCCGATCGGGCACGGCCCGTCGGGCACCATCCTCGTCGCCGACGTCGACCCCGACCGTCTGCACGAGGTCTGGCAGGCTGCTGAGGCGCTGGTCCCGGTCATCGGACGCCGGCCCGTCATGGTCACCGACGATTTCGACGACGCGCTGACGATCCGGTCCGAGCCCGAGCAGGGCCCGTCGGAGTCGCAGCTGCGCACGTTCGTCGAGGCGGCGGCGTCTTCCGAGCCCTGGCTGACCTACCGCCACAACAGCGAGGACCAACAGGTCGACGAGGACGAGATCGGGTTCTACGCGCGGGGTACGACCGGCGTCGACCTGACCGACCTGGTGCCAGACGTGGTGCTGCCGACACCAGTCTCGGTGCTGGAGCGGGCGCTGTACGACCGGCTGCTCGCCGACGCCGACCTGCACGCCGAGGTGCTTGGCAACGTGCGGCTCGTGACGCAGACCGGCGACGAGGTGTGGGCTGCCGCCGGTCAGCTCAAGGCCCTCGCTCCGAACCTCGAACTGAGCCGATGGGAGGTGGCCGTCGCCCTGCCGGCCGGTGACGCCTGGTTCGTCCACAACCGACCCTGACCGATACGGTCCTCACGCAGTTCAGCCCTCGTCAACCCGCGCCGTCGTGACGGTACGAGAGACTTCCCGGATCAGATCGAGCGGTTCCTCGGTCCAGTGGGAGGCGAGGACGAGCTCCCGGGCCGGGTCGACCCACAGCAGGTGCCGTCCGCCGTTGCCCCGGGCACTGCGGCCGGTGGACGGGGCTCCGGGCCAGGGCACCTGCTCATCGTTGAGCCACCACAGATAGCCGTACTCCCGTTTGACCGGGCACGGGGCCCAGGACTGGTCGACCCATTCGGCGCTGAGCAGCCGGGTCCCCGCATGGGTCCCGCGGTCCAGGAAGAGCTGCCCGATCAGAGCCAGGTCCCGGGCCGGGACGATCAGTCCCCCACCCCAGTGCGCGCCGCCGGAGACCACCTCGACCCGGCGACCGTCGAGATCGACGACGCTCGTCCGGTACCCGTGCCACGACCACCGGTCCGAGGCGCCCACCGGGTCCATGACCCGCTCCCGCAGCACCTCCGGCAGCGCCGTGCGCAACAGCAGCGTCAGCGCGTACGCGAGCAGGTTCATCCGTACGTCGTTGTACGCCCACCCCTGGCCCGGGGGTGTGCCGTGCACCTCGGTCCGCTCGCGGAAGCTCTGCGCGTCGACGCTCGTCGGCTTACCCCACAGCTCGCCCTCCCACTGGCTCGACTGTTGCAGCAGATGACGCCAGGTGATCTGCTCGTTGTGCGGTCCCCGGAACTCGGATACGTCGACGACCTGGTGCACCGGTTGGTCCGGCACCAGCAGCCCGTCGTCGAAGGCCAGGCCGGCCACCACCGACACGACCGACTTGGTGACGCTGAACGCCATCTCCGGGACGTCCGGGTCGCCCCAGGCCGCGACCTCCCGACCGCCGACCCGGACGACACCACTGGCTCCACTGGCGGCCCGCAGCGGGCCGACGACCTCACGGTGGCTCGCGTCGGCGACCTGTGCGGCCAGGTAGGTCTCGATGTCGACGGCGTCGCTGGTCCACCGGGTGCCGAACTCCTGGAGGGTCCGCTCCAGCCGTTGCTGATCCACCGCCACATCACCCATGCCCAGCAGTGTCCAACACCCCGGCCGCCGGCCGGGCGATCCGTGACCAGCCACATAGGATCGGGCGACCTCGTACGCCGGAGATGAGGAGCGTCCCCGTGACCCTGCTGGAACGTCTGCACCTGGCCGGTATGCGCGAGGTCGTCGCTGTGCGGCCGGTGACCGGCGGGCTGGCGGCTCTCGCGGGCATCGCCACCCGCCGGGATGCCCCGCCGGTGTTCGTCAAGGCGTTCGCCGACCCGCCGGCCGACGACGTCTTCGTCGCCGAGGCCGAAGGGCTGACCGCACTGCGCGACCTGGGCGGCGTGGCGACACCCGAGGTGATCCTGGCGGATCGGGACGTACTGGTGTTGTCGGTGTTGAGCGAGAGGCCGCGCAGCGGGGCCTTCTGGGAGCAGTTCGCACACCTGCTCGCCCGCCTGCACCTGAGCACGACCCATCCCCGTTTCGGCTGGCACCACGACAACTGGCTGGGCCGTCGCCGTCAGGTCAACACGTGGAACGACGACGGCTTCGCCTTCTTCGCCGAGCACCGGCTGCTGCGTTGGCTCGACGAGCCCCGCGTCGAGGCCGCGCTCGACGCGGAGGACCGGTCGGCGCTGGAACGGCTCTGCGACCGGCTGCCCGACCTGCTGCCGGAGCGTCCGGCGTGCCTGACGCACGGCGACCTGTGGGCACAGAACGTCCTGGCCACCACGGACGGAGAGCCTGCGCTGATCGACCCGGCCGTGTCGTACCTGTGGGCCGAGGTCGACCTCGCGCACGTGTGGTCCACCTCACCTCCGCCCGAGGCACGACGGATGTTCGACGTCTACGCGGAGCTGACCTCGCTCGACGCCGACTGGGAGGCCCGGATGCCGGTCATCCAGCTGCGACAACACCTCGCCGTGCTGGCCCAGTTCGACGACGACTGGGGCGCGGCCGACCAGATCCGCGCCGTCCTGGCCCCGTTCCGGACGCGATCCTGACCCGGAGGGCCGGCCGCCGAGCGCGGCGGATGGCCCTGCCAGGTGATCCGTTCCACGGCAGCCGAGACCCGTCGCGAGCGGGGTCGGCCCTCGATTACGGTGACCCACGGGATTGGGGGGTGGATCATGGCACCGGAGGTGTCGCCGCGAAGGGCCAGGGCTGTGCTCGTCACGCTCTCCCTCGCCGCGTTCGCGTTCATCACGACCGAGCTGCTGCCCGTCGGTCTGATGACCCGCATGGCACCCGATCTGGACCGGTCCCGCTCACAGGTGGGTCTGCTGGTCAGTGGGTACGCCGTGGTGGTGGTGCTGGCGTCCGTGCCGCTGACCCGACTGACTCAGCGCGTCCCCCGGCGGCACCTGCTCGGCGTCACGATGCTCCTGTTCGCCGTCGCGAACGCCGCCGCCGCGCTCGCGCCGACGTACGCCGTGCTGGCCGGCTCCCGCCTGGTCACCGCCCTCGCCCAGGCGCTGTTCTGGTCCGTCGCCACGGCGACCGTGATCGGGCCGTTCCCGGTCGCGGTGCGTGGTCGGGCGGTGGCGCTGTTCGCGACCGGAGCGACGCTCGCCCCGGTGCTCGGCGTACCCTTCGGCACCTGGATCGGGCAGCAGGCCGGCTGGCGCGCGGCGTTCGCGGTGCTGGCCGGGATCGGTGTGGCGATCGCCGCCGCGGTGCTGCTCCTTCTCCCCTCCTATCCCCCGGCCGCCGGCGGCGCCGCCCGGGGCAGCGCACCGGACGGGCGGCGCTTCGCCGTCCTGCTGATCGCCACCGCCCTCGGCATCGGCGGCTTCATGACCCTGCAGACCTACGTGACACCGTTCCTGCTCGACGTCAGCGGCTTCGCCGACGCGGTGCTGGCGCCGTTGCTGTTCGTCTCCGGCGCGGCGGGCGTCGTCGGCACCCTGGTCGCGGCCCGGACCCTGGACACCCGACCGGTCGCTTCGCTGATGACGCCGCTGGCCATCGGCACGGCCTCGCTGCTCGGGCTCTACGGGCTCGGCGAGCTCAAGCCGGGCGTGGTCGCGCTGCTCGCCGGGATCGGTCTTGCGTACGCGGCCTTCGGCTCCGCAGTGCAGAACCGGATGCTGCAACTGGCCCCGGGCAGCACCGACATCGCGTCGGCCGGGGTCAGCACCGCCTTCAACGCCGGCATCGCCGGCGGATCACTGCTCGGCGGTGCCCTCCTGCCCACCTCGGGGGCACTACCGCTGGCGCTCGCCGGCGGGCTGCTGACGCTGGCCGCCCTCACGTTGCTCGCCGTGGACGCCCGTCGCCACCGCACCGCACCCGCCAGCCGTGTCTCCGACCTCCATGGACAAAACACCTAGACCTGCGGTTGTCCCCGGCATCGCCCGGCGACGTTGTCGCGCGGGTGATCGGCGGGACAGCAGGTATCCGGTCCCCGCGGCGGCCAGGCCGGCAAGCCCGGCCACCGCGAAACCGGCCGCCGGCACGGAGAGGTCGATCGCCACACCGATGAGCGGGGATCCGAGCGCGAAACCGGCGCTCTGCGCCGACGATTGCAGACCCGTCACCTCGCCGCGTGCCCCGGGCGGCGCCAGGCGGCTCACCGCGTCGGCCACCGAGCCGAGGGTCGGCGCGGTGAGGAGGCCACTTCCCACGACGGCCACGCACAGCCAGGGCCAGTCGTGGGCCAGTCCGGCGGGAGTCGTCACGAGCCCGAGCAGGGTGAGCAGCAGCCAGGTGGGCAGCGGGCGGGGCAGCGCGCCGTAGACCAGCCCGCCGATGACCGACGACACGCCGAACACCACGACGACCACGGCGGCCCAGGACACCTGACCCGCCTCCCGCAGCGTGGCGACGATGGCGAGATCGATGCCGCTGAGCAGCGTCGTCGTCCCGAACGCCATCGTCAGCGCGGCGACCATCCTCGCGCTCAACCACTGCCGCCGTGGGGGTCGTTCCGCGGCGGCGGCCTCCGCCTCGTCCCGGGCGTGCATCGGTGGGTTGAGCACGGCGATGCCGACGCCGCCGGCCAGGATCGCGGCGCCGACCCCCCAGGCCACCACGTCGGGGGACACCGTCGCCGCGCCCAGGATCACCACCGCCGGCCCCACGATGTACGACAGCTCGCCCTGCACGGCTTCCAGCGCGAACGCGGCCCGGCGCTGCTCCGACGTCGTCATCGCGGCGATCGCCTGCCTGCTCACCGCCTGGGCCGGCACCATCAGCAGGCCCGCCCCGAAGCTGGCGACCAGCAGGAACCCGTACGGCAGGGCCGGCACGCCCAGCCAGAACACGACCTGCGCGCCGGCGGTCACCAGTAGGACGGGACGCAGGCCCCGCGAATCGATCATGCGGCCGAGCAGCGGCCCGCCCAGTGCCACTCCGGCGGTCAGCGCCGCCGCGACCCCACCCGCTGCCGCGTAACTCAGTTCCAGGCCGAGGACGACGAAGAGAGTCAGCGCCATCACGTCGGCGGTTATCGCGGTACGGGCGAGCAGTGAGACGCCCAGCAGCGGTGCCATCCCTGGCACGGCGAGCACCTGCCGGTAACTGGTCACCCGTCTGACGCTAGCCCCGCCCGCACGCCATAAGAAGACGTCATCTTGTTGAGGCTGGCATAATGAATCCTTATGGCAAGGGACCTGGAGACCGCCCTGCTGCGGTCGTTCGTCGCCGCCGTACGGGAAGGCAGCATCAGCCGTGCCGCGACCGCGCTCGGGCAGACCCAGCCCGGTCTCAGCCAACAGCTGCGCAAGCTCGAAACCGTCGTCGGTCGACCGCTGCTACACCGGTCGTCGTCCGGTGTCTCACCGACCCGGGCGGGCGAAGAGATCCTGCCGTACGCCGAACGCATCCTCGCGCTCTCCGCACAGGCACTCGCCGAGACCGGCCGGGCGCTCACCGGCCACTGTGGCGTCGGGTTGCTCGAAGACCTCGCCGCGTCCCACCTTCCGCAGGCCCTCGCCGACCTCGCCCGGCTGCATCCCGGCGCGACGCTGGAGGTGCTCAGCTGCTCCAACGCCGCCATGCGGGAGGCGTACGACGCGGGACGCGTCCAACTCGTGCTCGACGCGGTACCGGACATTCCCGGACCGCCCCGCTGGACGGTGCGCGCCCCGCTGGTCTGGGCGACCGGGCAGGGCGTGGACGTGGCCGCCGACCCGCTGCCGGTGGTGCTCTTCTCCAACCCGTGCTCCTGGCGTACGTCGGTGCTGGACGCCCTGGAGCGTGCCGATCGGCGTTGGCGGGTGGCCTTCGAAAGCAACAGCCTGGTCGGGGTGCTCGCCGCGGTACGGGCCGGGCTCGGCGTGGCGGCGCTCATGCCCGCGAACCTCGAACCGGCCATGATCTGCCGGGACACCGATGCCCTGCCCGTCCTGCCGGACGTCGAGTTCGGTCTCGCCCGGCACCCCCGCACCGATGGTGATCCGCTGATCGACGCCGTGGAGACAGTGCTCCGTCGCCTCGTCTGAGCACGCGCCTGAGCGGTCACCCACTCGCCCCGCTGACGACCGCCATCATGATCAGGAAGCGTCGCCGCCGCTGACTCGTCAGCGCGAAACAGGCGGTGAGCACCACCAGCTCCAGTTCGGCCCACTCACCGGTGACGTCGACGCGGATCGGCCCGCCGCGTCGACCGGGGAGGCGCACCGCGAGGCGGTGCCCGTCGCGTACCAGTTCACCGCCGCAGCGACCGGGCGCCCAGTGGGCCACCCCGCCGGGCCCTGGCACGTGCGACCGGCGCGGGTCGAGCCGCACCGGCACGCCGTGCTCGCCCCGGGCGGTGAACCCGATGCGTCGGCGGTCGGTCGGTGCGACAGTCCAGCGGCCCGTGCCGGTGCGGATCTCGCCGCACCGCCAGGTCCAGCCGGTACGCAGCGAAGCGCGCGCCCCGGAGTCGAGGACGAAGGCCCCGTCCTGTTTGCGTACGGTCAGCGTGGTCATCGGCTCGCCGTGCCCGGGCGCGACCGGGGCAGGCCGAGGATGAGGATGACGCCGACGCTCACGTGCAGCAGCGCGAGGGTCGCCTTCGCTCCCCCGCCGACGCCACTCGGCGGCCCGAGCACGAGTGACAGCAGCAGGACGGCGACCGCGATCGAGGTCCACCAGACGCGGGAGCGGTTGGTGCGGCGTTCCAGCACCGCGAGCAGCGCCCAGCCGGCCAATGCCGCGACGGCGGTGGCCACGATGACCGCTGCCACCGTGATCTGTCGGGTCGAGTTCGCCGACCTGACCGCCAGGTCGACGCCGGCCGCCGAGCGCAGGAGCGCGAACTCGACCACCGCCACCACGATCGCGCCGGCCGTCACCGCGGCCCGTCCCAGGAGAAGGTTGTTTGTCATGGCCTGAGTCTGTGGACCTGGCGGGGCCGGACGCGTCGGTCCAGAAGCCGCGGCGGGTACGTCCGCTGGCGGCCAGGCGTACTACCAAAGGAGGTGGTCCTGCCTGCCGCGAGCCCAGTAGCGTGCGCCATGTGGATGCGGCGATGTGCGAGGTCAGGCCGCCGCGGACGTGGCGTTCCGTCCCGGTGGTCGTGACGACCGTGGCGATCGGCGTCCTCGTCGCGACCATGCTGTGGTCCGCCACCCGCTCCAGCTCCGCCGGCCTGGTCGGCCTCGACGTCGCGCTGGCGGTGGCCTCCCTGGCCCTCGTCCCGGTGGTCGTCCGCCGCCCGCAGGTCGGTGGTGTGCTGGCCGGCCTGCTCGTCGCGCTGTCTCCGGTGGCCACGCCGGTGGCCAGCTTCGCGGTGCTGTTCATCGCGCGTAACCGGCCGTTTCGGCAAGCGGCGGCGGTGGCGGCGGTCGGCGTGGCGGGCGAGGCGGTGCAGGCGCTCTGGCGGCCGGTGCCCAGCCTTCCGTACGGGTGGCGGCTGGTGCTGATGACGATCGCCTACGCGGCCCTGCTCGGCTGGGGCACCTGGGCGCAGGCCCGCAACGCCCTGCTGGCGGCGCTGCGGGACCGGGCCCGACGGGCCGAGCGGGAGCAGGAACGACGGGTCGACGAGGCGCGGGCGGCGGAGCGCAACCGGATCGCGCGGGAGATGCACGACGTGCTGGCCCACCGGCTGTCCCTGCTGGCGGCGGCTGCCGGCGCGATGGAGTACCGGCCGGACGCGCCGCCGGAGCGGCTCAGCGCTGCCGCCGGGGTGATCCGGGCCAGCGCACACCACGCCCTCGACGAGCTGCGCGAGGTCATCACCCTGCTGCGCAGCGACGACACCGAGTCGCCGACCGACGCGCCACCCGGGCAGACCCTCGCCAACCTGCCGCGCCTGGTCGACGAGGCGCGGGCCGCCGGGCAACAGATCGAGGTCGACGACCCGTTCGGCCCGCCGGTCGAGATCCCAGCGACGGTTGGCCGCACCGCGTACCGGATCGCGCAGGAGGCACTGACGAACGCCCGCAAACACGCCGCCGGTCAGCCGGTCCGGCTGGTGCTCGGCGGCGCGCCCGGCACCGGGCTGAGCATCGCGGTGAGCAACCCGACCACGCCCGACAGCGGTGCCGCCGGTAGCGCCGGTACCGGTCTGATCGGCCTCGCCGAGCGGGCTGCGCTCGCCGGCGGTCGGGTCGCCCACCACGTCGACGCCGGAGGTCGGTTCCACCTCACCGCGTGGCTGCCGTGGCCGAGGTGACGGCTCCGATCCGGGTCGTCATCGTCGACGACGATCCTCTCGTACGGGGAATGCTCACGCTGATGCTCGACGGCGCCGACGGGATCGTCGTGGTGGGCGAGGCCGCCGACGGCGCCACGGCGATCACGGCGGTGGATCGGCACCTGCCCGACGTGGTGCTGATGGACATCAGGATGCCCGGCGTCAACGGCATCACCGCCACCGAACGCCTGCGCCGCCGCCACCGGCCACCCGAGATCATCGTGCTCACCACGTTCGACACTGACGAGCACGTGCTGCGGGCGCTCCGAGCCGGCGCGAGCGGCTTCCTGCTCAAGGACACTCCGCCCGAGCAGATCAGCCAGGCGGTCCGCTCAGTGGCGGCCGGCAACCCGATGCTGTCGCCGGGTGTGACGCGCCGCCTCATGCAGCGGGTCGCGTCGGGGGCCGAGTCCTACGAGCAGGCGCACGAGCGGCTTGCCCTGCTCACGCCCCGGGAACGCGACGTCGTGCTGGCCATCGCGCAGGGTCGCTCCAACGCCGAGATCGCCAGCGAACTGCTGATGAGCGTGACGACCGTGAAGGCGCACGTCTCGCACATCCTGACCAAGCTGGACCTCGACAACCGCACCCAGATCGCCCTGCTCGCCCACGACGGTCGGCTCCTCTGACGGGGAGCCGGGGTCAGGCCAGCACCGCTGGCAGCACGAGCAATGCGAAACGGATCACCCGCCCGGCGAGGCAGGCGACGGCGAACTCCCAGCGTCGAAGGCCCGCGGTGCCGGCGGCGAGGCTGACGACGGCCAGCGGTGGAACTCCGACCGCGGCGGAGGCCAGCACGGTCGGCAGGGCCGTGCGGCGGCGGGAGAGCCAGCGTCGGATCGGCTCGGTCCACCGCGCCGCCCGAGTCGCCGCCCGACCTGACTTTGCCCGCTTCGCGATCTTCAGGGCCAGCCGCCCCGACCCACGACGCGCCGACTCGAACAGCAGCAGCTTGCCGGCAGTCTGCCCGAGTGCCAGGGCGAGCACGGCGACGAGAGCGTGGCCGCCGCGCTGCCCGGCGACCACGGCGTAGGCCTCGGCGTTGACGATCGGGACGAGCGCCGACGCGACACCGTAGCCGAGCGCCACCACGGCCTCGACGAGGCTGCTCACGCCCGGCCGTCCCGTTCGAGCAGCCGGACCACCGCGGCGACCGACCACAGCTTGACCGCCACGACGGCGACGGCGACGCCCAGCGCGAGCAGGTACTGGCCGAACGCGATGGCGCCGATGACGCCGGCGGTGTTGGCGACCTTGGCCAGCGGCGACCAGTTCAACGCCCACACCCGCCGGTCGACCAGGTGGAAGTAGTTGGGGCTGAGCACCGGCCAGCACAGGAACGCCAGCGACAGCATGGTGTCCAGCACCAGGAACGAGAGCAGGAAGACCACTGCCACGAGCGCGACGTCCGGCACGAGGGACACCAGGCCGACGCAGAGTACGGCGGTGCACGCCCGGTCGCTCACGATGTCGAAGACGGCCCCCGCCCGGGTCTCCTGGCCGAGTCGGCGGGCAGCCCAGCCGTCGAGCACGTCACCGAGCCAGTAGATACCGTACGATACCGCCATCAATGCCACCGACCCGGAGACGAGGGCCACGATCCCGACGGCGACAGCGGCGACCGTGCGAACGGCGGTGATGTAGTTGGGAACCGTACGAAGCGGGCCGACGGTCATGGCGGCGCGGGAGTCGACGAGAGTCACCTCCGCAGAGTCGTCCGGCGAGCGTTCTCGCGGAACGTGCCGCAGTGCCGTTCCGGTTCCGAGGGCGGTACCGGGGTGCCGGCCGATCCGGTACCCGGGTACTGGCCGGTCTTCCGGCCCGTCACGGAGACTGTGCTGGTGCTGACAGGAATCCGCGAACGGCTGCGCGACCCCGGGCGGGTGCGCCGGCTCGCGTACGGTGCTACGGCTTTGATCATCGTGGCCGTGGTCACCACCGTCGAGGACGGCGTGTCCGTGCCGGCGGGCTGGGCGTGGCTGGTGCTGCCGGTCGGCCTCGGGGCCACCGCGCTGCGCCCCCGATACCGCACCGCGGTCTTCGCGGTCTGCGCGGGTTTCGTGGCGATCGTGAGCACCGGAGAGTCGGTGCAGCTGGGCCTCGCGGCAGCCGGCCTGGTGTTCGTCTCGGTCTGTGAGGACCCGGCCCGAAACCCATGGCTGGGGTGGGTGGTTGGCCTGATCGGCGCGACCGGCGCCCTCACCATCGCGCTGCTCAACGAGCGAGGGGTGTACGAGCAGCCGCTCTTCTTCGTGACGGCCGGCTACCTTGTCGCGGTCCTGTTCCGATCGTGGTCACGTGGCTTCGCCCTGGCCCGGGAGACGGGTGAGCTACGCGAGGAGGCGGCCTGGCGCGAGCAGCGTGCCAACCTGGCCCGCGAGCTGCATGACGTGGTCGGCCACCACGTCACCGCGATGGTGGTGCAGGCCGAGGCGGGCCAGCTCAGTGACGATCCGGGGGCGGCGCTGCGGGCGATCGCGGGTAGTGGCCGCACCGCACTGAGCGAGCTCGACACGCTCGTCGTGCACCTGCGCGATCCCACCGCGTCGATAGCGGTGAGCGCGCCGCCGCGCCTGTCCGACATCGACGAGCTGCTCGCCCAGCCGCTACGTCAACAGGGCGTGACGGTGCGGGTCGAGCTGGACCCCGACCCGGGCCTCGACGAGATCGGTGTGTTGACCGCCTACCGCATCGCCCAGGAGGCCCTCACCAACATCGCCCGGCACGCGAGAGCCACGGCGGCCTGGGTCGAGCTGATCCGGGTCGGCGACCATGTTCGCCTGCGGGTCAGCGACGACGGCATCGGCCCACCCCGCGCAGCCACGAGCGGCTCGGGATTGCTCGGCATCGGGGAACGCGTCTCCGCGCGCGGCGGGAGCTGGGAGCTGAGCCAGCGCCCCGGCGGAGGCACAGTGGTGCAGGCCAATCTTCCGGTGGTGAACCCGTGATCCGCGTCGCGGTCGCCGACGACCAGGAGTTGGTCCGGGACGGCTTCAGCCTGATCCTGCGATCTCAAGCCGACATCCAGGTCGCGGCCGAGGCGGCCGACGGGCGGCAGTTGCTCGACGCGGTGCGGCGCGACTCCCGCATCGACGTAGCCCTCGTCGACATCCGCATGCCGGTACTCGACGGCCTGCAAGCCACCCGCGAGCTGGCCAAAATCCCACACTCGCCGGCCGTCATCGTCGTCACCACCTTCGACGACGACGCCTACGTCCTGGACGCCATCGCCGCCGGCGCACGCGGATTCCTGCTCAAGCGGTCCAGCGCGCGCGACCTCATCGCCGCGGTGCGCACCGTCGCGGCCGGCGAGGCGGTCCTCTCCGCCGAGGTCACCGGCGCCGTACTCGACCGGGTCCGCGCCACCGGGCCGGCCACCCAGGTGGAGTTGGCGGCCTACCAGCTGACCGCTCGGGAGACCGACGTGCTCGCCCTGATCGGCGCCGGGCTCAACAACAACGAGATCGCCGAACGCCTCTACCTGTCGATGAGCACCGTGAAGACCCACGTGACAAACGTGCTGGCCAAGACCGGCAGCCGCGATCGTGTAGGAGCCGCCATCCTGGCGATCCAGGCCGGCCTCACACCGTGACTCAGGAGCCGCCGGGTGCCAGCCGGCTTCCCGGGCTGGCCTGCCAACCGCGGCCAGCCGTCGGGATCAGCCTTGGCGGCGTTACCCGAAGCGGTCACCGGCTGAGGGTCGTAGGGTTCCGGTATGGCACAACGACTCGTGAGCGTATGGCAACCGTTTTTCCTTGCTAGCGAGAGTCAGGGCGCGGCCATCGACGCCGCGACGGAGTTGGAGGGCCTCGGCTACTCCCGGATCTGGTTCTCCGGTGGGTTCGGCGAGAACGTCGCCCCCCGCTTCCGGGAGATCCTGGACGGGACCACGCGCATCGGGGTCGCGACCGGGATCCTCAGCATCTGGCACTCGTCGCCACCCGAGGCGGCGGCGTTCGCCAAGGACGCGGAGCAGGCGCACCCCGGCCGGTTCCTACTCGGTCTCGGCGCCAGCCACGCGGTGGTGGTGGAAAGTGGCGGCACCGACTATCGCAAGCCGTACTCACGAATGGTCGATTACCTCGACGGCCTCGACGCGGCCGGGCTTACGCCCGAGCGGCGCATCCTGGCGGCACTGGGCCCCCGGATGCTCGAACTCTCCCGCGACCGCTCGACCGGGGCGCACCCGTACTTCGTCCCTGTCGAGCACACCGCCGAAGCCCGGGCGGCAATCGGGCCCGACCGGCTGCTCGCCCCCGAGGTCGCCGTGGTCCTCGACGCGGACGCCACCACCGCGCGTGCCACCGCCCGCCAGTACACGAGCGGGTATCTCGCGCTGCCGAACTACACCAACAACCTGCGGCGGTTCGGCTGGACCGACGAGGACTTCGCCGACGGCGGCAGTGATCGCCTCGTCGACGCCCTGATCCCGTGGGGCACCGTCGAAGAGGTGGTGGCCGGGTTGGAGAAGCACTACCAGGCCGGCGCGGACGAGGTGGCGATCCAGGTGCTCAACGGAGGCGACGACACGGCGTTCCCCGCCGACGCGTTCCGCGCCCTCGCCGCGGCCCTGATCTGACCTCCGAAACCCCGGCGGCACGATCGGGGCATGCCTGTGGCGGAAGCGCCGCGACACCACTCAGGCTCACCCGACGAGGTCGAGGCCGGTCAGGTCGGCCGACAGCGCCCAGAGCCGGGCCGCTTCGCCGCTGTCGGTAGGGCTGCCATCGGTGGTGCGACAGTCCACGCAGTAGTCGCCGCCCTTCGCGTCGAGATGGGGTGACGTGGCGGCCCACACCTGGGTCGCCGCGCCCTGCTCGACCGTCTTGAACAGGCCGGGCGCGGGAGTCCCCTCCGCGTCCATCCAGCCGGCGGCGACCATTTCCTCAACCGCGAGGTGTCGTTGCAGAGGGGTGAGGATCCAGCCGGGGTTCACGGAGAAGGCGCGGACGCCGTGCGTCGCGCCGAGCATGTCGAGGTGGCGGGCGAACAGGATGTTCGCGAGCTTGGACTGGGTGTACGCCTCCCACTTGTCGTAGCCGCGGGCGAACTGCACGTCGTCCCACCGGATCCGCCACGCCGGGTCGCGTCCGGAGGCCACCGAGACGACACGAGCCGCCCCGGCGGTGGTGAGTGCGGGCCACAGCAGGTTCACCAGCGCGTAGTGGCCGAGGTGGTTGATCGCGAATTGGGCCTCCCAGCCGGGCCCCACCCGCGTCTCGGGACAGGCCATGACTCCGGCACCCGCGATCAGGATGTCCAGAGCGGGGTGGTCACGCAGGAACCGTTCGGCGAACGCGTGGACGGAAGCGAGGTCGGCCAGATCGAGCTGGTCGACCTCGACCCCGGCCACGTCGGCGAGTGCCCGCCGCGCCACGTCGGGCCGGCGAGCGGGGACGACGACCCGAGCCCCGGCCTGGGTGAGCGCGCGGGTCGTGGCGAGACCGAGGCCGGAGTAACCACCCGTGACGAGGGCGGTCCTGCCGGTGAGGTGGATTCCGGTGAGGACGTCAGCAGTAGTGCTGTGGGCACCGAACATGGTGGAGGTCATGCCGCGGACGCTAGGTGCTAGACCGAGGTCTAGGTCAATGGCTACGGTCGAGGCCATGGCGGACGGCGGCCTCAGCATCGGGCAGGTGGCTCAGCGCACCGGGTTGACCGTGCACACTCTGCGGCTCTACGAGCGTGCGGGCCTGTTGGCCAGCGACGTGCGCCGCGACGGGTCCGGCAGGCGCGTCTACAGCGCCTGGGACGTCGAGTGGCTGACGAACTGTGTGAAGTTCCGGGCCTCCGGCATGCCGCTCACGACGATCGGCCGCCTGGCCCAACTCGTCCGCGAGGGCAGCGGCAACGAGACCGAACGGCTCGAGCTGCTCCGCGAACACCAACGCCACGTCACCGAGCAGCTCACCCAACTGCAGGACTGCCTCGACCTCATCGACGCCAAGGTGGCCGGCTACGAACGACACCTCACCGCCGGCGCCTCAGGTGATCCGTGGCACGAGCAGCCCCATCCCGCGACGGGAGGATGAATGCGTGATCGGTGACCGGTGGGGCGTGACCCGGAACGAGACGACGCGGTCCTATCCCTGCGACGACTTCGTCGTCTCACCCGCACTCCAGGCATGGCGGGG
>NZ_JBEZEH010000179.1:0-15455 GCF_040648775.1 Micromonospora sp. NPDC049089 | reverse complement strand
CAATCCCCCCCCCACCACATCCCACCCAACACGAGCACCGTCCTGGCGACTCCTTTTTTTCGCCCCCCCCCCCGGCGGCAACGGGGGGGCCGGGTGCTCGCTCGCGGGGTCAGACCGGGTGCTTACTTCGTGGCGCGGACCTGGACCGACCTGCGCCCCGCAGCGTCCGCGAACACCTGGCCGCCGTACCCGCCCGGCTGGGTTGAGCAGCAGTTGCAGCCCGGTCAGTGGGTGTAGGTCGGCCAGTGCGGGTCGTCAAAGCGGGCCGGATCCGGGATGCCGAGCAGCCTGATCCGGTGCAGTAGTTCCGGGTCGGTGTCGACCGTCCGCAGCCGGGCCGGCGCGTGCTGGAGCAGCCATGCGGTGAGCTCCGCACGGAGGATCTCCTTGACGTCGTCCGTCAACGTCCAGGTGCTCCACGGCAGCTCATCGCAGAGCAGGTCGTAATCCCACTCTCCGAAAGCCTCGGCGAGCCGTCGGTCCGCCACCAAACTGTTCTCCGTCGCCCAGGCGCCGAGCCAGCGGTCGAGCACGCCACAGGCTTCCACGAGCATGGCCAGCACCGCGTGCGCCGGCACCTCGGCGTCTGGGTCGGTGAGCGTGACGACCCACCAGGCGTCCAGGAACTCGCGGATCGCCGTCGACTGCTCGGCGGGCCACTCCTGCCAGCGACCGCGCGCGAACGCATGCCCCGCATGGTCCATGCTGCTCAGACGCTCTACCTCGCCGTTGACCAATGCCGTGGCGAGTTGGGGCAGGATCCGGCGCAGCATGGCGGCGGGAAAATCCCAGTCGCCGGCCGAGTAGGTACGGCGCAGCAGATCCGGGTCCAGCTCGACGTCCGGGGTCTTGAGCAGGGCAAGTTCCTCGGCGCTGCCCCAGTGGCACTCGCAGTTGCCGTCGTCGGGGTGGGCGGTCATGCCACCGAAGGTGGTGGCGAGACGGGCAAGGGCGGCGTCGAGTCGACGCCGTGCGGGCGTGGGTTGCGTCATGCAGATGCGCCTTCGCGGACTCCGGCGGCGCGCGGCGGCCGAAGAGCGCGACGTTACCGGTCGAGTCGGCGAAACGCCACGCTGATTCGGCCCACGTCATCGCTGAGAGGGGTCGGAGAGCGACATCGCCCCGGTCGTCCCCGGATCCGGCCGGCACGCGCTCAGCAGCTGGTCAGGAGCACGAGTTGCTGGGTGGCCCGGGTCATCGCGACGTAGCGGTCGACCGCCCCCGAGACGCCGCTGCCGAACGCTTGCGGGTCGACGAGGACGACCAGGTCGAATTCGAGGCCCTTGGCCTGCTCCGGGCTCAGTGACCGGACCCGGGACGTCGGCGGGAAGGTCGGGTCGCCGATCACGCAGGCGATTCCTTCGGCGTGGTCGGCGAGCCAGGTGTCGAGGATCGACCCAAGGTCGGCGGCCGAACCGTGGACGACGGGGAGCCCGTTGCCGCGGATGGAGGTGGGCACGTTGGCGTCGGGGAGTACGCCCCGGATGACCGGTTCGGCCTCCGCCATGACCTCCGCCGGCGTCCGGTAGTTGATGGCCAACGAGGCCACTGTGACCCGGTCGAGCCCGACCCGCTTGAGTCGTTCCTGCCACGACTCGGTGAACCCGTGCCGGGCCTGGGCGCGGTCTCCCACGATGGTGAAGCTGCGCGACGGGCAGCGGGCCAGCAGCATCTGCCACTGGGCGTCGGTCAGCTCCTGCGCCTCGTCGACGACGATGTGTGCGAACGGGCCGGCCAGCAGGTCCGGGTCGGCGTCCGGCAGCGCGGAGTCGTCGACCAGGACGTCGCGCAGATCGGGTTGGCGCAGCATCGCCAGCAGACCCTCGCCGTCGTCGTAGGTGTCGGCCGCGAGCAGCTCGTCGACGACCCGGGCCATGTGTTCGCGTTCCACGGCGGCGGTCGGGTCGCGCCGCCGGGTGCGCCCCGCCCTCTCCGCGTCGCCGAGCCGCTGCCGGGCCGCGTCGAGCAGCGGCAGGTCGGACACGGTCCAGGCCCGGGGCTCGTCGCGTTGCAGCTTGCGGACCTCCTCCGGGCTGAGCCACGGCGCGCACCTGCGCAGGTACGCGGGCACCGACCACAGGTCACCCACGAGATCGGCCGCGTCGAGCAACGGCCAGGCACTGTTGACGGTCGCCCGCAGCTCCCGGTTGCGCAGCAGCGAATCGCGGAGCACGGCGTCCGGCTCCTCGCCGTCGTACCGGTCGATGAGGATCGTCAGCAACTCCTCCCAGATGTCCTCGCGCGCCTCGTTGTGCGGGGTGCCCGGACCCGGCGCCTGGAACGCGTCGGCCCAGTCGTCGGCGCTCAGGCGGACATCGGATTCGCCGACCGTGATCGTCATCGGGGCGACCGGTGGGTCCTCGTAGAACCGGACGGCCGCGTCGATCGCCCGGACCAGCTCGGCCGAGGACTTCAGCCGGGCCACGTCCGGGTCGGCGTCGACGGTAGCCGTGGCTCCCTCTGCGACGAGGCCGCGCAGGGTGCAGGTCTGCACGTCCTCCTCTCCGAGGCTGGGCAGGACGTCGGCGACGTAGGCCAGGTAGGGCTGGTGCGGTCCCACGAAGAGCACTCCACCCCGGCGTTGACCGAGGCGCGGGTCGGAGTAGAGCAGGTACGCGGTGCGGTGCAGGGCGACGACGGTCTTGCCGGTGCCCGGACCGCCGTCGACCACGAGGGCGCCGGCCGACCCCGCCCGGATGATGGCGTCCTGGTCGGCCTGGATCGTGCTGAGCACATCGCGCATCCGGGGCGAACGGGCACCGCCCAGACTGGCGATGAACGCTGACTGGTCGTCGAGCGCGACGGCGTGCCCCACGAATCCGTCCGGGGTGAACACCTCGTCCCAGTAGTCGCTGATCCGGCCGCGGGTCCAGCGGTACCGGCGGCGGCTCGCCAGGCCCATCGGGTTGGCGTGGGTCGCGCCGAAGAACGGCTCGGCGGCGGGTGAGCGCCAGTCGAGCAGCAGCCGCCGGCCCGTGCTGTCGGTGAGGCCGCGACGTCCGACGTACACCGGCTCGGGGTTGTCCGCCCCGACGACGTGGCCGAGGCACAGGTCCAGCCCGTAGCGGCTCAGCGAGCGTAGGCGGGCGGTCAGTCGGCGGACCTCCTCGTCCCGGTCGACGGCCTGCCGGCCCTTGCCGCCGGGCGCCCGGCGGGCGGTGTCCAGGCGGTCGGACAGCTCGGCGTTCAGCTGCGCGAGGCCCTGCGCCATGGCCGCGAAGTGCCGCTCGTCGTGGGCGATGAGCGCCGGGTCGGCCTTGGGGGCGAGGTGATCGGGAAGGTCGAACACGGAGGTAGGCAAGGAATCCAATTCATGACTTCCATTTCGGCAGAATCTGGCCTCGGCCGACGATTCTGCGTCATAAACGGGGTCTTGCCGCAAGCCCCCCAGTGTGCTATAAGTTAGAAGTGGCGGGAGACCAGAGGTCTCCCGTTTTCCGTGTTCAGGGCGCGTCGACGACCTCACGCCCGAGCGGCCAGAACGCCGCCGGTACGAGCTTGAAGTTGGCGATGCCGAACGGGATCCCGATGATCGTCACGCAGAGGGCGATGCCCGCGAGGATGTGCGAGAGCGCGAGCCACCAGCCGGCCAGCACCACCCAGAGGATGTTCGCCAGGCCGGAGCCGACGCCCACGCCCGGCTTGGGCACCAGGGTGCGGCCGAAGGGCCACAGCGAGTAGACCGCGAGGCGCAGCGAGGCGACGCCGAACGGGATGGTGATGACCAGGGCGAAGCAGATCAGCGCGGCGATGCCGTAGCCGACCGCCAGCACGAGGCCACCGCCGAAGACGAGCCACAGCACATTCAGTACGAAACGAATCATTACTCCAGCATGAAACATGCTCGCCACCCGGTCGCCTCGCCCCCGTTCCCTCAACGGGGGACGGCCACCGCGTGGCCCGCGGAAAGGGGCCTCCCGCCACCGTCGGAGAGCTCGGCGAGGGCGTGGTCGCGGCTGTCGAAGATCGGGAAGGCCCCGTCCAGACGCATGGTGTGCAGGACGGTGCGGATGAATCTCGACGGCGCGGCGAGGCAGAGCGTGACACCCCGTTCCCGGGCGTCCCGGTGGGCGCGCACGAGCAGACCGAGGCCTGTCGAGTCGATGATGTGCACCCGGCTCAGGTCGACCACGACATGCCCGCCCACCTCGGCCACGTGCCGCAGCGCCGTGCGCAGGTTGTCGCCGGTGTCGAGGTCGATGTCACCAGTGGCGGCGATGACTGTCGTGCCGTCGAGGTGGTCGATGCCGAGGATGCCACCGGGGCCATGCTCGTCGCACGACGCGTGGCCACCGGTCGAGGCGGGCAGGAGGCTGCAGTGCGGACAGCGGTGCGGCCCGGTGGCGAAGGGGGAGCCGCTCCAGCCGTGTTCGGCCACCAGGGTCCAGACGACCTCGGCGTCGGGGAGCACGCACGCGGTGCCGCGGATGGTCTCGCCGCAGGTGTCGCAGATCAAGGTCATCAGATACTCGTCCGGGACGACGGTCATGCTGCTGGTCCTTCCTCATTGACGATCGGGAGCACCTGATCCAGGCGAGTGATCTGCAGGATGCGCCGGACCCGGGGGTTCGGATCGCGGACGGTGAGGGCCGCGTCGGCGCGAGTCAGCCGCCGGTGCACGTCGAGCAGCAGGCCGATGGCGGCGGCGTCGAGGTGCTGGCAGTCGGACAGGTCGAGCACGACCTGCGCGGGGCGCAGCGCCAGCAGTCGGTCGAACACCGCGCCGACCTCCGGCAGACAGGCCAGATCGAGTTCGGTGACGCGAACCTCGACCAGCGGCAGCGTGTACCTCGCGGGCAGCACCGGCGTCGCCATTGCCGTACCCCTCTCCGTCGACCTTGCCTCCTCCCCACCGTGCTGGGCGGGGTTGGCGGTCACTGCAAGGCTCTGTGACAGTTGTGTGACAAAACCGCCGGCCGGCGGGCACGGTTGGCCGCCCGGCGGTCGGCCGAGGATGATTCCGGGATGACGGCCGTACTGGTGATCGAGGACGACGACCGCATCCGGCTCGCGCTGCTGCTCGCACTTGAGGACGAGGGCTACGACGCCCTCGGCGCGGCCACGGCCGAGGAGGGCCTGCGCGCCCAGCGCCACCACCCGGCCGACTACGTGCTCGTCGACCTGATGCTGCCCGGCCTCGACGGCTTCGAGTGCATCCGACAGTTGCGCCGAGACGACGACGTGCCGATCGTGGTGGTCAGCGCCCGTGACGGCACCGACGACATCGTGGCGGCCCTCGAAGCCGGCGCCGACGACTACGTGGTCAAACCCGTGGCCATCCGGGAGCTGACCGCCCGCCTGCGGGCTCTGCGCCGCCGTGCCCGGCCGGTGGTCACGACCTCGGCGCCGGAGCCCGTGCCGGCGGTCGCCTTCGGGGAGTTGGAGATCAGCCCGGAGGCGGGGGAGGTGCGCCGCGCCGGCCAGCAGGTCACTGTCACCCGCACCGAGTTCCGGCTGCTCTGTGAGCTGGCCGAGCACGCTGGTCGGGTGCTGTCGCGTCAGCAGTTGCTGCAACGGGTCTGGGGGTACGACAGCGGCGACGAACGGCTCGTCGACGTGCACGTCGGTCGGCTTCGGCAGAAGATCGAGCTGGACCCGGCGAACCCCCGGCACCTGGTCACCCTGCGGGGCCTCGGCTACAAGTTGCAACGATGAGACGCCTCGGACTGCGTACCCGGGTTACCGCCGCGTTCGCCGTCGGCGCGCTCCTGCTCTCGGCGTCGATGGCCCTGATCTCCTACGAGTTGACCCGCCGGTCCCTGCTCGACGACCGCGAACGCATCGCCCTGCGGGCCGCCTACTTCGACGCCGCCGTGGTGCATGCCGGCCTCGACACCGACACCCCGGACGTGGTGGAGGTGCTCCGGTCGTTGGACACCGGCGGAAGCCGTCGACCGGTGCTGCACCTCAACGGCGAGTGGTACGCGAGGGCCGCCGATCCTGGCACCACGGCCGCCATCCCCGACGAGCTGCTCCGGGTCGTCTCCGCCGGGGAGCCGGCCGTGCAGCGTGTCCGCGTCGACGGCCAACCGGCTCTGGTGGTCGGTGTGCCGTTGTCCGCGTCCGCGACGTACTTCGAGGTCAACTCGCTGCGCGAGCTGGAGCAGACCTTCCGGGTGCTGGCCCTCGCGCTGACCAGCGTTGCGGTGCTGGTCGCCGGATCCGGCGCCGCCCTCGCCTGGTACGCCACCCGACACGGGCTGCGGCCGCTGACAGCGGTCGCCGACGCGGCCGAGAAGATCGCCGCCGGTGACTTCACCGCCCGGCTCGACCCGGCCACCGACCCTGACCTCACCCGCCTCTCCTCGTCGTTCAACCAGATGGTCGACCGCCTCGCCCTGCGCATCGAACGGGACCGCCGGTTCGCCGCCGATGTCAGCCACGAACTGCGGTCCCCGTTGCAGACCCTCGCCGCGGCGGCCAGCGTCCTGGCCCGCCGTCGGGAGCACCAGGACGAACGGACTGCCACCGCCGCCGGGCTCGTCGCCGACGAGATCGATCGTTTCCAACGGCTCGTCAACGACCTGATCGACCTGGCCCGCAGCGACCAGCCGGCCCACCGTGCCCCGGTGGACGTGGTGGAGCTGGCCCGGGAGACCTGCGACGCGTACGACCTGCCGGGCACCCTCGTCAGCCTGGCACCGGACGTACCCACGACGTGGCAGGTCGAGCGGCGGCGGGTCGCCCAGATCCTGGCGAACCTGCTCGACAACGCCGCCACCTACGGCGGTGGCCCGGTGGCGGTTCGACTGGACCGGGACGGGGACAGCGGCGTCGTCGAGGTCGACGATGACGGTCCCGGTGTTCCCGTCGAGGACCGCGAGGCGATCTTCGACCGGTTCGTCCGGGGGCGAGCCGCCCACACCCGTGGCGCCGGCGACGGCACCGGCCTGGGGCTGGCGCTGGTCGCGCAGCACGCCGCCGCGCACGCGGGGCAGGTGACGGTCGCCGACCGTCCGGGTGGGGGCGCCTGTTTCCGGGTCACCCTGCCGGGGAGCCTGTCGTGAAGCCTCGCCGTCTCGTCCCGTTGGCCCTCGTTGTGCTGCTGACCGCATGTGGCATCCCCACCGACGACACCCCACGTGCGGTGCCGGCCCCGCGAGGGCCGCTGAGCAGCGCCGCTCCCGCCGACACCACCGCACCGGCCGGCAGCGCCGCCGAGACGCTCTGCCTGGTCCGGAACAACCGCATCGTCCCCGTGGTCCGGCGCGTCGACAGGGCACCCAGCATCGCGGACCAGTTGCGGCACCTGCTCGCCGGGCCCAGCGGGGCCGAACGGGACAGCGACCTGACCAGCGCGCTGCCGGGGGCGGTCAACGCCGCCCTCGCGACAGTTACCGGGACGCAGGCCGTCGTCGCTGTGGACGAACCCGCCGAGGTGGGCGGTCGCAGCGACGAGGTCCTCGCCTTCGGGCAGATCGTCTGCACTCTCACCAGCCGCGAGGACGTCTCCACAGTGGCCTTCCTGCGCGACGGCAGGGCTCTGGGCGTGCCCCGGGCCGACGGCTCCCTGTCCAGCATGCCGCTCACCCGCGGCGACTACGCCCCCCTCATCAGCGAACGCTGAACGCGAGGTCTCGGGGTCGCTCGGTGGAAGACCTGAGACGAAAGCCAGGGCGACCCGAGGGAAGCTCCCGGAGGTCGGCAGTCGCCGACGGTCACATGCTGACTGGCATGAAACGCGCTGCGCTCTACGTGATGGCCGGCCCGGTCGGCATCGTGGCCTACGGCCTGATCCGGCTGTGGGGAAAGTCAGACGGGGTGTACGGCCCCGGGCTCGACTGGCAGGCCGCCCACCTGGCCGCCCTCGCCGGCATGGTGTGCTTCGTCCCGGGTGTGCTCGCGCTGTCCCGCCTGCTGCCCCGCAGTCCGTGGCGCACCGGGGTGGTGGCCGGCACGTTCGTCGGCCTCGCCGCGACGATGGTGCAGTTCGGCGCGGACATCGTCGAGGGGCTGCTGGCCGAGGACCGGGCGGAGATGTCGAGGCTCGGCGCGGAATTCAAGGACATCCCCGGCGTGGAGGTGGCCTTCTACGACGTCGTACCCCAGTTCTTCTTCCTCGGCCTGCTCGTGCTCACGGGCATGCTCGCCGCCCGACGGCGGCTGCCGTGGTGGAGCGTGCCGCTGCTCCTCGTCGGCATCGTCCTGCCGGCGGTCACCCTCGACCTGCTTCCCATCGGCGGCCTGTGCATGGCGCTGGCGTTGGCCCCGGCGCTGCCACTGGTACGACAGCGGGGCGAACGTGCCGGGTCACCGGTCGGCATCCACTGAGGACAGGGGTGGCGCTGACCACATCGGACCAGCGCCACCCTTCGAGTCGTTACTTCAGTGCGAGGGTGCGGGCGTCGGCGGCGATGACGCTGGCGATCTCCGCCGGCACCAGCTTGCCCGCCTGCCGGTCGGCGTAGGTGGCCAGCTCGGCGTACTGGGCGTGGGCCAGTTTGATGGTCATCGCCGTGACGGCGGCCGGGTCCGCGCCCGAGGTGGGGATCAGGTAGCCGAGGCCAGCCTGGCTCACTGTCACGGTGAAGGTGCTGGTCGCCGTGGCGGTGCCCTCGGGCCCGGTCGCCTCGGTGGTGATGGTGTGCCGGCCGGCGGTCAGCTTGGCCAGGTCGAGCTTGCGCCCGGCGGCCGACTTCTTACCGTCCAGCGTCACGGTGACGGTGTCGGCGTTGGTCGCGGCGACCGCGATCACCGGTGACTGCGCCCGGTCCAGCCGAGCCCCGTCGGTCGGCGAGGTGATCTGCACGGTCGGGTCGCCGGGGGCCCGCTGGACGAACGCCGAGTTCCAGCCGACCAGCTCCGCCGCCCGGTTGGTGATGATCGCGTCGGTGCCGATCCGCTCCAGCCGCTGCCACAGGCCGGCGGAGTCCATCGTCCACGCCATCACGGCGACCCCGGCCGCGTGCAGCGGGGCGATGACCTCGGGCTTGGCCAACAGCGCGTTGCCGTCCGGGTTGTACGCGGTCAGGTGCAACTCCTTCGCGATCGCCACCGGGTCGGCGTCCAGGGTGCTGCGGAGCAGGCCGAGCGGCAGCTCGGGGGCGATCTCGTAGGTGTACTTCAGAGCGTCGACCTCGAAGCTCTGGATGAAGACCCGGCCCATCATCTGCTCGTCCCGGATCACCTGCATGATCGTGGCGACCTCGTTGCGGGTGTGCTTGCCCTTGATCTCCACGAGCAGGTTTCCACCCCGCGTCCGCAGGTCGGCGAGCTGCTCCGCGAGGGTGGGCACCCGCTCACCGACGTACTGCGGGCCGAACCAGGAGCCGGCGTCGAGCGCCTTGATCTGCGCGGCGGTCAGGTCCCGGATGTTGCCGGTGCCGTCGGTGGTCCGGTCGACGGTGCCGTCGTGCAGGATGAACGGGACGCCGTCCCTGCTCGGCTGGACGTCGTTCTCGATCCAGTCGGCGCCGCCCCTACGGGCGATCTCCTGGGCGACGAGGGTGTTCTCCGGTGCGGCGGCGGACGCGCCCCGGTGGGCGATCACGGTGAACGGGCTGCCCTCGGGGCGGAGGTAGCCGTTCGGTGCCAGCTCGGTGACGGTGACGTCGTCGTACGACACTGTTGCGCCGTTGACGAAGAGCCCCTGGACGCCGTCGGCGGAACGCTGGAGGCTGCTGGTCCGCATCGCCTCCCGCCCGTCGAAGATCCAACGGGCCTGGTTGCCGTGCACCTCGACGGCGACGCGCACGTCCCGGCCGGTGCCGGCGGCGGACGGGGCGGAGGCGGTGTTCGTCACGACCCAGGCGTTGGCAGTGGTCCGCTGGGCGAATTCGAGCCCGTTGGCGGCGGTGGTGCCGCTGCGCATGGTGGCGATCCACCAGGGGGTCGCGCCGCTGGCGGGGACGTCGATGCCGAGCGAGGCCCAGCGGGTGGCGGCCGAAACCGACTCGAAGCGCATGGTCGCCTCGAGGCGGAAGTCGTTCAGGTGCCGACCGAAGGTGATCTTGTTGTTTTCGCTGGAGCTGGCGGAGGTTCCGTACAGCCGGCCGTTCTCGACCTTCCAGGTGCCGTCGACCGCGTGCCAACCGGCGGGCAGCGACCCGGCCGAGAAGTTCTCCGAGACGACGACGCTGCCCGGCTCGGCGGTGGCGGGTGACGAGGTCGCGACGGCGACCGCGACGGCAGCGCTGGTGACGGCGAGAGCGGCGACGGCGGCGGCCCGGGCACCCAGGGCGCCGAGGCGTGACCCGGCGCGGCGCGGCGACGGTGATGCGGGTGGGACAGTCATGGTCGCGACGGTACGAAGCACGCCCGAACTGATGATCAATCAAGCATGGCTGCCGTCGGAACGACGGGTGTACCGCGCTCGATCCGGGCGTCCCGGACCGGTCAGTTCGGCAGGCCGGAGCAGGCGACCCCGTCGATCGTGCACGCCCTGGGGGCGGCACCGGTCAACGATCCATTGACCCGGAACGTCACCCGGACCGAGGCGCTGCCGGGCACCTGACCGGTGTTCGGGTCCGGCACGAACGTCCACACCGCACCGTCCCGGCTGGCCTGTGCCCCCTCGACCCCGCTGACCCCCAGCGACTCCCGGGGCAGGGTGACGACCAGCGTCCACCCCGGTGCCGGGACCGGGCCCGGATTGCTGATCGTCACTGTCGCGCCGTAGCTGAGCAGGGCATTGTCAGTGATGGCGAAGTCCGCGCCCAGGGCCGCCGGGGTGGGTTCGGCGGTGGCGCCGGTCGGCGTGGGCCGGGTCGACGACGCGACGGCCGGTGGGACCGACGAGGCCGAGGCGGACGGGGGCGCGGCCACCGCCGGGCTGGTGAGCGCCGGTCGCGCCTGCGCGCGGGGGGTGGCGGACGGCGACCCGTCCATCTGCTCGACCGACGGCGGTGGGTCGAGGGTCACCGGCGTCAGCTTCTCCGGCGTACGCAGCACCCCGACGACGGACACGGCCGTCGCGATCAGCACCCCGAGCGCCGCGACGACAGCCACCCAGGTGGCCCGCGAGACGTCCTCCCGACCGGTGAGCACCCGCCGTGCGGCCGTGACGAGGGCCACGACCCGATCCAGCAGGATGATCGCCACGGTACGGCGTGGTTGGGGTGGTGTTGCCGGCACTGCCAGTCTCTCTTTCAGTTCGTCGCCGGGTGCGTGCCCACGATCCGTCCGGGTCGCGGGTGGCGGCTGCCCGGTCACAACCCGCGAAGCCCGACGAGTATCGCCTCGAGCAGGTCCTCGGTCGGCAGCTCCGACAGCATCGGCGGTTCGTGCGTCTCGATCAGCCCGGCCGCGAGCAGGTCACCGAGCAACACTCGGACCGTCCCCAGCGGAAGATCCAACTCGGCACCCACCTCGGCCACCGACACTGGATGGTGACACAGCTCGACGATCCGCGCCTGTTCGGGGAAGAGCGGCGTGGGAGGGGTGACCCCCCGCCGGGCGACGACCAGCGAGATCAGGTCGAACTGGCCGCGTGCGGGCGCGGTACGCCCCCCGGTCATCGTATAGGGCCGGGCGACCGGGCCCGCGTCGTCGTCGTACCACGCCTCGTCAGTGGCGCCGCTGGAGTGCACCTGTGTCCCCGATCGTCACCGAGGAGGCCGGGCCCAGCGTGATCGGCAGGTGCTGCTCGGCCTGCCCGACGAAGAGCGCCACCTCGTACGCCATGTCACCGACCTCGACGTCGTCACCGGCGATCCGCACGGTGAGGATGGTCCCGTTCGGGATGGTGGCGATGAACAGGAACGCTCGCGACATCTGCACCACGACCTGACGCAGCTCACCCGCCTCGCAGGTCCGGGTGGCGGCCAGCCCCAACGCGATCAGTCCGGCGACCACGCCGGAGATCTGCTCGGCCAGCTTCGCCCCCACCCGCCGCGAGCCACCCAGCGGCAGCCCGTCCGGTGAGAGCACCACTGCGAACTCCGCACCGTGCACCCGGTCGACCAGGTCGTTCAGGGCGTCGGTCAGGCCGCCCTCGGTGACCACTGCAGACGTCATTGTTGTCTCCTCGCTGTTCTGGCGACCGGCAACTCAACCGTGTCGAGGCTGGTCCGGACGTGTTCCGGGCCGTTCGGCCCGGGGTGGCGGACCCGCGTCGGCAGCGCGCCGTCGCCGACGGGGTCGGTCAGGTCGGCGCCGGTGTGGGCCGATGGGTACGGGCTGTCGGGTGGTGCGTTGGCCGGGATACCGCCGGTGCTGGTGACCGTGATCAGCCGGGAGGGTAGGAGCACAACAGCGGCCGTCCCGCCGCGCCGGCTCGGGCGCAGCGAGACGTGGGCACCGCATCGGTCGGCCAGTACGGCGGCCGCGTACCAGCCGGCGCGGCCCGGGGGCGGGCCGTCCGGCGGCGGACTGCCGAGCAGGTGGTTCGCCTCGGCCAGCGCGGCGGCGTCAAGGCCCGGCCCGTCGTCGACGACGATCACGGCACATCCCTGCGGTCGCTGTTCGCCGCTGACCCGCACTGTGGTCTCCACCTCGGAGAAGGCCAGCGCGTTCTCGATCAGCTCCGCCAGCAGGTGGATGACGTCCGTGACGGCCGGGCCCGCGAGCGACCATGGCCAGTGCGGCGCGATCAGGACCCGGTGGTAGTCCGGCACCTCGGCGACCGCGCCGCGCGCCACGTCGAGCAGTGGCACCGGGCGTCGCCAGCGGCGGGCGGGTGTCGCGCCGACCAGGGTGATCAGCTTCTCCACGTTGCGGCGGACCCGGGTGGTGAGGTGGTCGAGTTGGAACAGCTCACCGGTCTCCTCGGTGGACCGTTCCCGACGTTGCATCCCGTCCAGCAGGCTGAGCTGGTCGCGCAGCAGGACCTGGTTGTATCGGGTCAGCCCCAGGAACAGCTCCCGCTCGGTGTCAACCTCCGGCGTCGCCTGTGTCGGGGGTGGGGCCGGCGTGCCCGGCAACGGAGTCGGGAGGTCGGTGCCGCTCCCGATCAGTTCGTCGGTCAGGCGTCGGACGGTGCCCGCCCAGCTCAGCAGGAGCACGAGCACGACGATGAGGCCGAGCCCCACGACCGCCCCGGTACGCGCGATGAGCATGGCGGCACCGGGGGTGGCCCGCTCGACGCTGCCGCGGGCGGTGTTCGTCACCACCGTCTGCAGCGCGCCGAGGGCGGCGTCCGCCGCGGCCCGCCAGTCCTGAACGGTGAGACCGGCCAGGGCGTTGGCGGCGCCGCCCTGGAGCAGCAGCCGGTCCTCCAGGGCGAGCAGGGCCGCGAACTCGGGGCCGGCCGCGAGGCGCTGATGCTCGGCCCGGCCGTCGGGCGGGAGCCCGGCCGCGGCCTCGGTGTGCGCGTACCGCTGGATGCTGACCAGCGCACTCAGCCGGCGCTCCTCGTCGGCGCTGAGCCGTGCGGCGGCCAGGCCCGCGCTGACCGCTGCGTCCTCCCGGGCGAGCAACTCCCGGGCGCGGGCCAGAGCGATCACCGCGCGGGTGTCGGCTGCCAACCCGCTCTCGTACGCGCCCCACTCCGGGCCGTACACCCCGAAGGCGACGTCGATGACCTCGTCGTACCCGTCGACTGCCGCGCCCTGGTCGAGCCCCCCGGTGTCGACCCGGGACCGGGTCGTGCCCAGGCCGTCGAGTCGGCGGACCAGCTCGCCGGCCCGGTCGCGGACGGTGCCGGCGCTGAGCAGCCGAAGGTCGCGGCCCTTGGTGAACTCGCGGATCTCGGCGGCGGCCCGGTCGGTGCCTTCGCGGGCCCCGACCAGCGCGGGCGTCGTCTGTCCCGCACCGGCGATCGTCTCGGCGGTGATCCGGCGTTCTGTCTGGAGGTTCAGGATCAGGCGGTCGATGGGCTGGCCCAGCGTGTCCGCCAGCGCCCGGACGCGCAGCAGGTCGACGGCATCCTGGCTGGACACGTAGGCCGCGTACGACCAGAGCGTCACCAGCACGGCGGCCAGCACGGCCAGCCTGGTCCGGATCAGCCGGACGTCGTCACGGGTCATCGGGTCGCCCGCTGCGGCCATGGTTGCCCGGCCGTGTCGCTGGCCCGATCGGCGACGAGGGTGCGCAGCAGCGCCAGCAGTTCGGTGCGGTTGGCGCAGTTGAGTCGGTTACGCATCCGCGCCACGTGGTGTTCGACGGTCTTGGCCGAGATGAAGAGCCGATCGCCGATCTCCCGGTAGGTCAAGCCGGCGAGCACCAGCTCGGCGACCTCGTACTCGCGGTCACTCAGGCCGTGTTGGGTGGGCCCGGCGACCCGCGCCGTGCTCGCACCGGCCGTCGGTGTCTGCCCGCTCTGCCCGCTGGAGGGCCGCCCCTGCAACGCTCGGGCGCATTCCAGCAGGGTGGTCATCGCCCGTCGGTCCGCGGTGCGGATGGCGGCCTGCCCGGCGAGGCGGGCGCCGTCCCAGCACAACCCGGTGTCGTGCAGCCCTCGGGCGGCGGCCTCCACCCGGATCGGGTCGACGACACCCCGGAGCACCTCCACCCAGCTCTCCGCGGCTGCGGCGACCACTGCCGCGTACCGGCTGTGGCCGGCGGCGGCCAGCAACGCCGTGACGTGTCCGTCGGCGATCGTCGGCTCGCCGGTCAGGATGGCGGCGTGCAACCCGCTCCAGTGCAGCGGAACGCTCCACAATGGTGGATTGTCGAGGCGGTCGAGGAGCTCACGCCCCTGGTGCAGGTACGGCTCCAGCCGGGCCAGGTCACCCAGCCGTGCGCCCGCGATGGCCAGCTCACCCAACGGCAGCAGGGTGAACAGGTCGACGGGATGCCGCACCACGGCCTCCAGTGCCTGCTCCCAACCACGCTTGAGCGCCCCGAGGTCACTGTTGCGCCGGCCGATGCCCATCCGGATCGCGGCGGCGAAGAGCTGGTCGCGTGACTCCAGTGGCCGCCCGTCGAGCGTCACAGTGGCGAGCCGCTCGCCGGCGGCGTGGATCTCGCCACGGACCATCAGGATCCAGGCCTGCAACAGCCGGTGGCGGCGGGCCATCAGCGGGCCGCCGACACCGGCGCCCAGGGCGCGGTGCAGCACCCGCTCGGCGATTTCCAGCTCACCGCAGTGCACCGCCGTCAACGCGGCGAGTGCCGCCGGGCTGTCCGGCAGCAGCGCCGCCCGGCCGTCCGGCTCCAGCAGCGCGGCGGCCTGCACGAGCGCGGAGAGCGCGGCAGTCGGCGGGCCGGTCACGCTCTCCCGTACACCGTTGGCCATCAGTCGGGCGGCGCTGGCGTGCAGGGTCGGGGGTTCGCCCGCCGGGTCGCCCGCCGGTGACTCGGTGCTGGCGGCCGGGTCGCCGATGGCCAACCCGCCGACGATGGCGAACGCCGCCGCCGAGGCGGTGCCCGACCACCGGAACAGCTCGACGCTGCGACCGATGTGACCACGGTGGGCCAGGGCGGTGGCGGCGACCACGGCCGCCTCGGAGCGATCCGGGGGAGCGGCCGTGGCCAGGAGTCGGTCCGCCAGCCGGAGGGCGTCGTCGAGATCACCGGCGAGCGCGGCGGCGAGCGCCTGCCGCGCGGCGGGCGGCCGGCCGGGCGCCGGGGGCGCC
>NZ_JBEZEH010000178.1:0-15607 GCF_040648775.1 Micromonospora sp. NPDC049089 | reverse complement strand
GGTGGCCCGGCCCGGGGCGCGGCGGCCCAATGCCGTGCCGGGGTGGCCGTCAGGCGGCCGCCGCAACGTGCTGCCGGGTGGCTTCGCGATGGGCGGACGCCGCACGTCCTGCGCGGCGACGACCGCGCTGATCGGCCTGCTGCCGCAGTCGCGCCGTGGTTTCCGGCGACGCGACCCCGGTCAGCAGTCCGTCTGCGAGAGCCTCGACGATGCGGCTGTCGATGCGGGACAGCCGCATGCGCAAGGCGTCGACGCTGACGCCATTCCTCGCGGCTATGGGCTCGATCGCCCGGCGACCGAGCCGCACGTCAATGTAGGGCTGCTCGTCCTCGGGGTCGAGGATCCCGAGGGTCACCGCGCGGCGGACCAGGAGGTCCGGATGCCCGTACGGCACCGGCGGGGTGCGGGAGCCGGCAACGAGGTGCTCAATGTCCTGCACCGGCAGGTACTCACGCTGCTGCAGCCGCAGGTCCCGCCCGGCTCGCCACGCCGCCTTGCACAGGCTCGCGTACGGCGCGGGTTTGGTCAGGTCCGCCCGGTCGCGAAGCGCGGTCAGGAACCCGGTCAGGATCTCGGCGTCGATATCCGCGGGGTCGCCGGTGTAGCCCTCGCACAGCTGCGCCGCGTATTGCTGCAGCGCCGGCATCGCCATGCCGACCGCGGCGACGACCCAGTGTGGCCCGTCGAGGCGGGCGCATCGGATCAGCTCCCGCCATACCTCGTCACGCGCCGTGTAGGCGCGGGGGTGGCGCAACAGCCAGTCCCGCAGCGCGGGCAGCGGCATCACCGCCTGTGGCAGACGCGCGTCGGAGAAGAATGCCGTGCAATTGAGAGCCAGCGGCGCGGGCTCGCAGGTCAGCGAGGCGTAGGCGGTCGCCGCCGCGTCGAGGGCGGATGCTGGCCAGTTCGTAGGGTCGGACGCGCTCATGTCAACACTCCTGTGACACCGAAGGGATGCGAATGCCGTCGCCGGCGTTGTCACGACGATCGGTGGCATCGATTGCGCCACAGAGGGCTCACAACGAACTGACAGAGCTGCCCAGGGCGCTGTCCGTCGCCCTCGACCCGGTGCTCTGTCGGTGGCCCCGTCCGCACGCGCGCCATCACCGCTGATCGTTGGCCGAGGGTCTGACAAAGGTCGGTTGACCTGCCCTGTGACACCCTGACAGAGCCTGTGGCAACGCGGTTCGAGGGTGTTAGCACGGGCTCAGGTCACGACCCGCTAGACGGCGCGGACGACCGCACAGGGGACCCGCCTGTTCTCCTGTGACAACCGGGTCGGCTCACGGCGCCCCTGTCACCCGCTCGCTGGGGACGAGCCCGCGCGGGCTGCGGACGTACCTGTGACAAGTCCCGGGCAGGTTGTCACCGCTCGACATTCCGACCCGGTGACAAGCGGCGCCGCGCCGATGACAACGGCAGGGGCACACACGACGCTCGGCGACGTCTCACAGGGCCGGTAGACGTCGGCGCCAGGGGCGTCTTTTCCGGTCGGCGCCGGCACCGTCAGTGCCTTCTGTCAGTGAGTCAGCGTCACTGACAGAAGTGAGTAGGGAGGACGTCGGTCCTGTCGAGGTAGGGCGCCTGCCGATGGATGCCGCCACGTCCCACGCACCAGACAGGACCACGAAAAGCGGGACAAGTCGATGCCGGGTCGCGCGCGGTGAGCGGCTGTGGGTTCGGCGAGTGTTCGCTGAGGCTCACAAAACCCGGTTTGGGGATGTCAGCGCTTCACGGCGCGGCGCGGAGCCGACAGCACATGAGCGAGCACACGCCGTACCCGCACCAGCCGGCCGAGCACAGCGAGCCGGCCGACTCCACCCTCATCGACGTGATCGCCGGCGACCCGCCGGTACCGATCACGGTCTGGCGCACCGCCCGTAGCGGCGCCGACCCGCACTTCAGCTTGCCCACCCGTCTGGCCTACCGCCTCGTCGCGGCCTACAGCCGGCCCAGGGAGGCGGTGGTCGACCTCACCACCGACCACGTCCTCGCACCGATCTGCGACCAAGGCGGTCGCCAGCACCACCGCGCCTGGTTCACCGACACCTCCAGTCTGATCATCGGACCCGCCACCGTCGGCTCGCCGGCGCCCACGACCGCAACCAACCCGTTCACCGCGCCCGGCGAGCCGAAGACCGGCGACGTGCAGGACCCGCCCGAGTTGGTCGACTGGTTCGGCGACGACCTCACCGACCCCGACCTGCCCGGTGCCGACGCCGCAGCCGTCAGGCCGCCCGACGACGGCCCGCTGGACGCCGCCACCAGCCTGCTGGTCGCCTGCTGGCCACTGCACGAGGCGGGCACGACGGCCCGGGTCCGCCTCGCCCGGCTCCTCGCCGCCGGCGGGCGGTTGCTGCGCCCCGGCGGCTGCCTCGTCCTCGTCGTCAGCGTCCCCGCCAGCAGGCAGCCCACGC
This sequence comes from Micromonospora sp. NPDC049089, assembly GCF_040648775.1. Classification (NCBI taxonomy): domain Bacteria; kingdom Bacillati; phylum Actinomycetota; class Actinomycetes; order Micromonosporales; family Micromonosporaceae; genus Micromonospora; species Micromonospora sp. NPDC049089. The sequence goes on along the minus strand of NZ_JBEZEH010000178.1, from coordinate 13,190 downwards.
CGGAGGACTTCGGCCCGCTTGTGGCCGCCGCCGCCGCGGCGGGACTGGGCTACCTGCAGCACATCGTCGCCGTCGAGGCCGACACCGACGGCGACCAGTTCGTCTACTACCACGGCACCGACGAGGAACTGCTCACCCTGGCCCACGCCAACCCCGAGCAGTGGTCGGTCGCCCACGTTCGGGTGCACGCCGACCTGATGGTCTTCATCCCACACCCGGCTCCTGCCGCCGGAGCGGGACGGCGCCGTGGTCGCGACGGCGGTGAGAGCCGTGCCTGAGCACACCACCGGACAGTTCGACCCCCAAAGGCCGGGCACCAACGGCCCCGCCGGCAACGAGGACTACCCGGGCCCGGCTGGCGAGTACGAAGACTGCCGCCACGTCGCAGCCGACGGCCTGTCCGTCTGGGCCACCGCCCAGTCGACCGGCCCCGTCCAACGCCGCGGCCGGTACCTGCCGGAATCGGTCAAGCATCCCGCCCGGATGCTGCCCGCGATCGCCGCCCACGCCATCGGCGCCTACACCGAGCCCGGCGATCTGGTCCTGGACCCGATGTGCGGCATCGGCACCACCCTGGTCGAGGCCGTCCACGCCGGCCGCGACGCCTTCGGCGTCGAATACGAGCCGCAATGGTCGAACATCGCTGACGCCAACATCCGCCACGCCCACGACCACGGCGCCAGCGGACGCGCATCCGTCATCCGCGGCGACGCGACCCGGCTGATGTCGCTGGTGCCGAAAGCCCTCAGCGGACAGGTGGCGCTCGTGGTCACCTCACCGCCGTACGGGCCGACCGTCCACGGCCTCGTCCGCCCCGGCGAGCACGGGGTCGTCAAGTACGACGACCGGTACAACGACGGCGAGGACAAGGGCAACCTCGCCTACCGCGACCTGACCGGTCTCACCGACGGCTTCGCTGAGATCCTGCGCGGCTGCACCACCCTGCTACGACCCGGCGGCACTGTCGTGGTCACCGCCCGCCCGTGGCGCAAACGCGGCGAGCTGGTCGACCTGCCCAGCGCCGTCATCGCCGCCGGGCTGCGCGCCGGACTCGTGCCGACCGAGCGGTGCGTCGCCCTCCTCGCCGCCGTCCGTGACGGGCAGCTCGTCGCCCGGCCGTCGTTCTTCCAACTCCAACAGGTCCGCAAGGCCCGCTCGTCCGGGGTGCCGATGCACCTCATCGCCCACGAAGACGTTCTGATCTTCACCAAGACGCGCACACCTGAGGGCGGATCCGGGGTGGTCGCGTGAGCCTTCCCACCCACCGCTACCTGTCCCTGGGCGCCGGCGTGCAGAGCTCCACACTCCTGCTGCTCGCCGCCCAGGGCACGATCCCCGGGTTCACCGCGGCGATCTTCGCCGACACTGGCTGGGAGCCGGCGGCGGTCTACCGGCACCTGGACGGCCTGACCGGCATCGCCGAACAGGCCGGTATCGAGGTGGTGCGAGTCAGCGCCGGTGACATCCGAGCTGACGCGCTCGACCCACGCCACCGGTTCGCCTCGATGCCCCTGTTCACCCTCGGCCCTCACGGTGAGCGGGGTATGGCCCGCCGGCAGTGCACCTCCGAATACAAGATCAAACCCATCAAGGCTGAAGTACGGCGGCGGCTGGGCTACCCACACCCGAGGCGCGTCCCGGCAGGGGTCCGAGCGGAGGTCGCGATCGGCATCAGCCTCGACGAGATCGGTCGAGCCCGCGACTCCGACGTCGCCTACATCCACAACGTGCACCCGCTGCTCGACATCGGCTGGCGACGCACCGACTGCCTACGCTTCCTTGCCGCGCACGGCCTCGCGGACACCCCGAAGTCGTCGTGCGTGGGCTGCCCGTTCCACGACGACGGCTTCTGGTTCGCCCTGCGCGAGCACAGCCCGCAGGAGTGGGCCGACGCTGTCGCCTTCGACCGGTCCATCCGCAACGGCTCCGCCCGGGCCACCGCCGACGGACACCCCTTGCGCGGCCAGTTCTTCCTGCACAGGCAGCGAGTGCCGCTCGACGAGGTGCGGCTGCGCCCCCGTCCGCAACCCGCGGACGTGCCTGGTTGTGGCCCCTGGTCCTGCCCGAACGGCGACCCGGTGACAGGCGACGCCGGGCGCGGGGAGGTGACGTGAGCAGTGCCCACACCACCGCCCCCCGCATCGGATCGCTGTGCACCGGCTACGGCGGCCTCGACCTGGCCGTCGAGCTGGTGCTCGGCGGCCAGCTGCACTGGTACGCCGAAACCGACCGGCACGCCCGCACCGTCTGCGCCCGCCACTGGCCCGGAGTGCCCAACCTCGGCGACATCCGCACCATCGACTGGACCCGCGTCGAGCCCATCGACGTCCTCACCGCCGGGTTCCCGTGCCAGGACATCTCCAACGCCGGCAAACGTGCCGGCATCACCGGAGAGCACTCCAGCCTGTGGAGCGCCATCGCCGACGCCGTTCGCGTCCTTCGACCGCCGCTCGTGTTCGTGGAAAACGTCGCCGCCCTCCTGCGGCGAGGATTCGACGTCGTCGAAGCTGACCTGGCCACGGTCGGGTACGACACGAGCTGGCTATGCCTACGCGCGTCCGACACCGGCGCCGCCCACCGCCGCGACCGGCTGTTCCTGCTGGCCACACCCACATCACACCCGAGAGGGGATGCGGACGCTGCCGACACCGTGCGCCCGTGACGGCAAAGGACCCGGCCACCAGCACGGCCTACCCGACCTCATCGAACCGTCGGGCTCCACGCACGGCTTCCTACCCACCACCGCGGAGCGCACCGTTCAGCACGCGCACACCGACGCCGAACGTTTGCTGCCCACACCGAGAGCGAGTGACACCGGCACGCCCGGACGACGCGCGGGCGCCGGGTTCCGGCCCCCGCTATCTCAGGTGCTGCTGCCCACCCCCAGGGCCACCGATGGCGAGAAGGGCTGCCCAGGGCAGCGCGGCTCGCACGGAGACCTCACCCTCCCCTCCGCGGCGGTGCGGGTCCCGGCCCGGATCCTGCCCACCCCGCGCGCGTCCGACGGGCGCGGCCCCGGACACCACGGCGACGGCGGCCCGGACCTGCGCACTACCATCGCCGCACTCGGGCAGCCCGACGAGCAGCGGTGGGGCGGCTATGCCCCTGCGGTCGCCCGCTGGGAGTTGCTGCTCGGCCGCCCCGCGCCCGAACCCACGCAAACCGGCCGGCACGGCAAGCCGGTCCTCGCGCCGCCGTTCGTGGAGTGGCTCATGGGCCTGCCCGAGCACTGGGTTACCGACCCCACCCTCGGGTTGCCCCGCACCGCCGCACTGCGGGTCCTCGGCAACGGCGTCGTCCCCGCCCAAGCGGCGACTGCCCTGCGACTTCTGCTCTGCCAGCACACCTAGCCTCTGCCAGCCGGCGGTGGCTCGTCGCGGCGCACCCACACCGTCCGCGACGAGCCACCACCCCGATCTTCAACAGCCAGAACCTCCGACGTTCGGGAGTCGACCGATGCCTGCCAACCAGCCCCGCGCCCGACGCCGACCACCACCGGCCGCCCCCACCCCTCACGAGACAACAGTGGGCCACGACGAGCAGGACCCGCGGCTTTACACGCCGGCCGAAGCTGCCGCCCGACTCCGCGTGCCGGAGTCATGGCTGCGCCGCCGCGCCGGCCGTCGCCAGATCCCTTGCACCTTCCTCGGCAAGCACCTGCGCTTTTCAGCCGCCGACCTCGCCGCCATCATCGCCGCCGCCGCGCAAGTCCCCACTCGCCGGCGTACTACCCGACGCCACCGACGCCCCACCGGCGACTTGCCCCGCCCCGGCAGTCACGCGTCAATCACCACCCCCGACACCAACCGGACGGAGACCACACCATGGCCTGGGTAGAGAAGCGCGGCACCCGATTCCGCGTGCGCCTGCGCATGCCCGACGGAACCGTCACCACTGACTCATCCCACGACCTGCGCGCCGACGCCGTCATCCGCGCCAAGGAGATCGACGTCGAAGCGGCCCGTGACACCTACATCGACCCCCGCGCCGGACGCATCCCCCTCGCCGAATGGGTTCCGATCTGGGAAACGACCCACCAAGCGGGCCCCGCGACCTGGGCCGCCTACCGCAGTCACCTCCGGCTGCACATCCTGCCCGCCCTCGGCCCGCTGCCGCTGATCGACATCCGCCGACAACACGTCAAAACCCTCGCCGTCGCCCTCGGCAAGCGCCTCTCGCCACGATCCGTCGCCGACGTGATGATGGTTCTGTCGATGGTCCTGCAAGAAGCCGTCGAAGACCGACGCCTACCCTTCAACCCCTGCCGGGGAATCCGCATCCCCAAAGGCATCCGCGGTGAGCGACCGCATGCCACCGCCGAGCAGGTCGCCGCGATCGTCGCCCGCCAAGCCCGCCCCAGCGACGGGCTGCTCATCCTCACCGCCGCCTACACCGGCATGCGGTGGGGAGAACTCACCGGACTCACCCGCGACAACGTCGACCTCACCACCGGCAGCATCCACGTCCACCCCGACGTCGGCGCCCTGCACGAAGTCGAAGGCAAGCTGTTCCTCGGCCCACCCAAGACCAACGACTCGGTGCGCCACATCCGGCTGCCCCGCTTCCTGACCACCCTCCTCGCCGTCCACCTCGCCGAACAACCCCACGACATCGTCTTCCCCGGAGCCCGCGGCCACCACCAGCGGCGCTCCAACTTCAACCGCCGGGCCTGGACACCCGCCGTCGCCGGCAACCCTCAACGAGGCACCCCGCCGGTCCTGCCCGGCATGCACTTCCACGACCTGCGCCACACCCACAAGACATGGCTCATCGAGGACGGCATCCCCGAGATCACCCAAGCCCGCCGCCTCGGTCACCGCCTGCCCGGTGTACGGGGGATCTACAGCCACGTCACCGAGCCAATGATCACCACCGTCGTCGACGCGCTGCAACGTCGATGGGAAACCACCCAGCCCGACCATGCCAGCGATACCGTCCGACGACTGCGCGTGGTCGCCTAACGAACAGGGGAGTATGAGAGTCATGCCTCAGGCCTTCGTCGCGGAACCTCCGTGCGCGGTGTGCGGGCGCCCGGCAGCCCACATCGAACTCGTCGCACCCGCCTCCCAACCGGTGGATTGGCAGCGCCTGTCACCGCCGCAGCGCGACGCCTACACCGCCGCCCGACAGCGCCACAGCGGCCAGCAATGGTGGCTGCTGTTCTCCGGGATCGTGGCGGGCAACGGATCCGGCCGACCGGTGGATCCGGCAGAGGCACAACGAATCGCTGACGCCTTTACCCAGCCGTACCGGTACGCCGCCGTGACCTCCGCGGGTTTCTACGACGACGCCGGATTCTGCGGCCAGTGCGACGCCCCGTACTGCTACCACCACTGGAACGTCTCCAGCACTGGCTACGGACGATGCCCGCGAGGCCACGGCAGAAGCCTCGATCCACACTGGTGGCCCGATGGTCTATGAAGCCAAGAATCCGCACTCCGGCTGCGGGCAGCGCTGGCCCGGCAAGACAATCGGCAATGACAGCCTTAAGAGTGCTGGATCCGCAGCGGATGTCGACTTGCTCGCGACGGCCGAACAGTCGGGTGCGCTGTCCTCGCCCTGCTGGCTCACCTGCGTCGCATGATCGCGTGTAGCATCCTGCCGCTCCCAACCTCCGTCACATTAATGAGTTCCCACCCCATGTGGCTGAGGTAGTCGGCGGCGGCGAGTGCCTGGGTGATGCTGTCCCCGCCAGCGGCGTAGGCGGCCACGGCGAGGTGCCGGTGAGGGTAGGCGCGGAGATCGACCAGCTGCTGCAAAACTGCCGCCGCGGTGATGGCGCGGGAGCGAGCGACAGATTCAATGGTCTCGCGGGGCATGCCTCGACGATAACGCTAACTAGCACGGGCGATCGCTGGGCAGCTGACGGTATGGTCAACAGCGTGGAAGCTCGGTCCCGGAGAAAGGCGCTGGTGGTCGGCCTTCTGGTAACGCTCGCGGCTACCGGAGGGTGTGACGACGGCGGATCGGCAAGGCCCCGCGCCGTCACCACCTCACCGATCGTTGGTGCCCCCGCCACGAGCAGCCCACCGCCCGCCGTTGACTCCTTGTACGACGCCACCAACCTCGACCTGTGCCGGCGCGTCGACCTGGCGCCCCTGGCGGACCTATCGGTGAAGGTCGCTCGTACCGATCCGAAACCGCCGCTGGCGCGACAGGGCTCGTCGTGCCTGTTCGAGATGCGCACCGCCGACGACCACCAGGCCAACCTGCTAGTGGAAGCCTCCTCATTGACGAGCGCCGAGGAGGCCGGACGCCTCTACACGGCGACCCAGCAGGTGACAGGCATGACGGCGGACGGCCCCGTCGCCGACGTCGGCGAGGAAGCCGAGGGGTTCGTCAAGCGATCGGACCCGGGCTTCAAGTACACCGAGTACATGGTCCACGCCCGGGGCGCCAACCTGGTGGTGAAGGTCTGGCTCGCGGTAGGCGGTGATTCCTACCTGCCTAAGCAGGTACTCGCCGCGAAAGCGCTGGCGATCCTCAAGGCGACCTACACCGCCGTGCCGCACGCCTGATGACAGGCGCTACCCGCGGACAGCTTCGGGCCAACGGCCGCCGGGAAGCTTGGAGTAGTCACCGACCTGCGTCGCGATGTCCCGGACGTTACCCAACGCGTCGACGAAACGTTCCCCGATCCGCAAGAGGGTGTCCATCCCCGCGGTGACGATATCGCCGACAGACTTGGCCAACGCGTCGATGGCCCAGGGAATGTTAATGACCGTCGTGGCGTCGACGGCGGCCTGGGTGAACTTACCCGCCAGATTGGTGACGACCGTCGCTAGCTCGACCGCGTAGTCAACGTTGGCCCTAGCGATCTTGAACAGCCACTGACTGATGAACTCCGCCTTGAGAACGGACTCGTCGACCGCCGCCCGCTGCTTGGCAGCCTTGTCGGCGTAGGCGCGGGCCGCGTCGCCGGTCCACTTGACCAGGTTCTGGTCGATTGGCTCGCTGATCGCGAACGACAGCTGGGAAACGGGTGTCTTCACCTCGGTGACCCACCGGAAGCTCATCGAAATGAGCGACAGCACCGGCAGTTGGTGTTCCAACGCGTGATCAACACGCTCCATGACCTCCCGCAGGCCGCGACGCGCGGCGTCAATGTTGTGTTTGATCCACAGCAGCGCCGCCGGGCCGATGAGCCACGCCCACTCCTTGACCTGCGAGACGACGTCGTTGAACCCCTTCACGGCAAGGTCCACGCCGACGCGGATCTGGTCGAAGGCCTTGTTGAACGGCTCGCCGTATTCGAGGTCCGGCGGTGCGGGCTGCATCAGCTTAAGTGTCCTTCCTGGTCGTAACGTGCGTGCCTAGGCTCTGTAGATCGTGTTGAGGTCCAGCGAGATCACCTCATCGGCCCGGTCGTAGGCGTCGGCGACGCGGCGAAGGGCTTCACCGACCTGCTCAAACTCCGTCGCCGCCCCGGCGAGGATCGCGACCATGAAGGTGTGGAAGTCGCGGTACGCGGCTGAGTGGACGTCGGCGTTGGCGTCGCCGATGTAGAAGGCGGAGGCGTCCAAGGTCAGCCCTTCGGCGGCGCTCTTGACGGCGGAAGCGCTGTCGGACAGCTGCAACCATTTGCCGCCCTCGGTACGCAACGCGTCGGTGATGACGTTTAGCTCATCCACCTGGCCACCCCTCAAGGTCGTGTTGATCTGCCCGTGCCAGGTCGAAGGCGCGAAGGACGGATTGGGCTTCGAACTGCAGCTGACCGGCGTCGGCACGGGCGATCCGTGCCGTGTCGCCGGTGATATCGACAATGCTGTTCGCGCGAATCCGCAACGTCAGACAACCGTTGGGGCTAGTCATGGCCTGCTCGACCGGGGAAACGCGCAGTTGTGCCACCCGATCCAGTTCCGCGTCGAGGCCCTGCAGCGCGCGCCAGGTCGCCCGCGACCACACGTCCTCATCGAGCTCCGGCGACGCCTGCACCGCTGTCGGTCGTGGCGGTGTCGGCGGAGCCTGCCCCTGCTGAAGTTCCGTCAAGGCGGCCTGTTCCAGTGCGGCGCCGACGGCAGCACTGTAGGCCTCGAACAGCGCGGCCGGGAACCGAGCCACGCCAACCTCGCCGCGCCACTCACGGCCAACCGTGACGGTGTCCACGCGGCGGTGCGTGTCGATGACCACGAAGACCGATCCGGTCGCATCAGATCCACGGAAACCACCCGTGCGGGAGAGATCCCCGCTCTCCCGCAGTAGCTGTCCGACCTGTCGCTGAAGCGCGGCCTCGTCACCGAGGAAATCAAGGCTTGCTAGCGACAGGCGTGGGTCGCGTCTGTCGTTCATTCGTGCCTCGGTTCCTCACGTCAATCAACGAGTGGCCATCGGGCTGATCACCTGAAGGCAGGACTACCGTACGTGAAACCTTGTCAACTCGCAGTACCCGTGCCCGCCCGTCGATGCGACGCCGTCATCGGGCGATCTGGCCGAAAACGCGGATCGGGCACCTTGCCGATGCCTACGCCTTCGGGCGCAAGACCCACCGCCCTCTTTAGGGACGAGTACTGACTGCAGATACACGCGCGGTAGCCCGTCCTCGGTAGCGGGAGAGGAGTTCGGCGGCGGCTTCGGCTTTGGCGCGTTCGACGTCTAGTTCGACGATGACCGAGGTGTAGACGTCGTTCATGACGGCCGAGGAGTGGCCGAGTAGTTCCTACTCGTCGCCCCCGTGATGTGCTCCACCGGCGACGGAAGTAACGGCTCACCACGAAAGGCTTCAGTCCTGGCTTGGCCATGCCGTCTTCGAGCGTTGGGACTGAGCCGCCGAGCTCAATGCTCGCCAGGACCGAGGAACAGCTCGGCCAGCCGGGGTAGCCGCCTCCGCATCTCGTCCTCGTTGTCGAAGTCGAAGTCCTCACCCATGTCGGGCTCGCGGGCCTCGTCGATGCCATTCGCAGTGTGCTGGCGGGCCTTCATCGCTTCGTAGAAGGCGTCGTCGTCACCACCTGTGACCTGCTCGTAGGCCTCGCTGGCTACGTAGTTCACCGACTCGGCGAACAGCGCGCCGTCGTCGTCCTCGGCCGCCGCTTGTCGTACCGCGGGATGGTCAGCCAGTCCGTCGGGCGAGGCCAGGACGCGCTCGTACCACTCGCGCCCCAGCGCGATGACTCCCGCCCGGAAATCTATGAAGCTGTCGTCCGAGCATCCACCGCCGATCAGGTACGAAGCCGCCCACACGTCCCACCGGTAGAGCGCGTCATGGAGCTGATCGAACAGTTCCTGGAACTCGAGGATGCCCTCCGATGATGTAGCGGCCAAACGCCTCACCACTGCCGCGGCAACGGCCTCACCGTCGTCGCCGGTCCGCCCCTCGAGACCCGCCCCGCCCGACCTCACGACCGCCCAAAACTCCTCAACGTCCACGGCGCGAGAGTCTCCCACGACCAACTGACACAACTCGTTCCGTGCAACCCAGGCACCAGTCGCGAGTAGCCGCTCAAGCCGTCCTGACCCTGAGCATGCGTCGATGGCGCGAGCCGGTCGTTACAAAAAGCGGCTGTCTCGGCAGGCGTAGGGGTAGCGGCGCAGACCGCCAGCGCTGCAGACCTCCCATCTGTCAACGGGGTGATGGGAGGATGACGACCGGATCGCTGATGGCCCGCGCTGGTGGACGTTGGGCATCATGGCCGGCATGGACGTCGAGGAACTGATCGCGCGCCATCCGCAGGTCTTCCACACGATGTCGGCGACCGCTTGGCCATCGGTGCAACGACACGGCCTGCTGTCCACGCAGCAACTGATCGATCTGTTCGGCCTCGACGGTAGTGAGCGTGAGCGACTCTTGAGCGCACCACGCAAGCAGTCCACCGTTCTGCGCGCGCCCGGCCTGCTGCCGGCCGTGATCCGCGATCAGAAGCCGATGAAATTCATCGCCGAGAAGATCGATCCTGACTCCTCGCTGGCCGAGTACCTCGCCGCCATCAACTCTCGGGTTTTCTTCTGGGACAGCGCCGAGCGACTGGACCGGCTGCGTCAAGCCAAGGAGTACCGAACGGAGGACCAAGTCGTCCTGCACGTCGACACCCGCGCCCTCGTCGAGCGATACGGCCCACGAATCGAACTCTGCCGGCTCAACTCTGGCGCGGTGACGCAGAAGAACCACCCCTTGCGAGGACACCGATCCTGGGTGCCGATCGCCGACTACCCCTACGACGAGTACCGCCGCCGGTTCGGCCGCGAGGGCGCCCTGGCCGAGGTCACCGTCCTGGATGCCATCCCTGACATCCTCGACCTGACCAACAAGATCGAAGGCATTATCGACTGAGCCCCCTCCCTTCGTGGCCAAGGGATGGCGATGCTCTCGGGAATGGGCCCTGACGGGCGCGCGCTGGACTAGCGGGACAACTGGAGATCGCCTTGCAATCCCTGCCTCACCAGACGGCTCGCGAGCGCCGTCGCCTCATCGACCCTACTGGTCGGATCATGCTGACGCGGCGTACGCCCGGCGGTCGGCCGGGTTCTGGGGCCGTGACGATCAGACGGGGCCTCGGAGTGTTCTGTGGTGGTCTGGCTCATCCGCCGCTGTACGAAGCCGAGTACTGAGCCGGCATCCTGTGGCCTGTCTTCGAGCCAGGATGGACGTAGTCGACCAGGGGTACGACGCGGTCACAGGTGCCGTAGTTCCACGCTTCGTCGCCCACTCGCAGTGCGCAGTCGCCGCGCCCGGGAGTGCAGACCGAATCTGGACAGGGCTGAGGGCTTTGAACTGTTTCGGTGCGGCGAGTGGTCGGTGTGACCTCTCAGAACGAACTGAGGTCGCCAAGGGGCTGATCGATATCTGTCTCCATGTGCCTCGTCGAGGCGGTGTCAGCCGCCCTGACATCTGGAGCATCACTCCTACCGGCAAAGCGTTAACCAGGGCCCTTTGCTCCTTGACGTCTCGCCAGGCACGCAGGCGTCAACGACCTTTGTGGCGCACTGCTGAGCCGCTGGTGTTACGCCCACCGACCTTTTGCTGGCGCTCAGTGATCGGAATGGTGATCACCACGGCGGCGGCGCAGATCGGGCAGCCGTGGCCTTTGGTCGCTCGGCGGGTGGTAGCTTACCGACCCCTTCGTCGACGAGAAACGAGATTTCGCGTGATCGACTCCCAGACCGAGACCGGCTCCTCTGCCGGCTCGAAGCTTCCGCGTCGGTGGGTTGGGGTGGCAGTGGCATCCGTCGTGCTGCTGGCCCTGTTGGGCGGTGGAGCCGCTTATTGGCAGTTGGCCGACCGTGGGGATGAGGATCCGGGGCTGACGGGGTGCCGGTCGGCTGGGGTGTTGGTTCGGGCAGGGCAAGGGGACATTGTGCCGGCCGATGAGGTTCAGCGGGTGGGTGCCTTGTTCGAACGCTCGGCTCACGATGACTTGAAGTCCGCTGGTGTGTTTGCGGCGGGGATGGTGCAGCGGGTGCAAGACCCTCGCAACACCGGCCCCGGAGTTGACCTTTACCGCGCCGAGTTGGGTCGAGCTATTCCCCGCATGGCCTCTGCCTGCGACAGCCACGACGTGAGGGTCAAGGCATAGTTCGGTCGGCGATTGGTTGACGCCGGATCATCGCTTGGTCGGACCCGATACCCCCAGTGTCGTAGGACCTGGGCGACCTTTGCGGCGCCGGCCGAATTGGCGGAGTGGACGTTGATGACGCCGACGTCAAAGGGGCACTTGTCGAAGGTAGCCCGTTCCAGAACCTCCACGACCGGCCAGACCGTGTCGTCCCCGCCCAGGTCGTGGTCCAGCCACAGCTGGTCCAGGCACCGGTCCCGGTACTGATCGAGAAGTTCAATTCCCGCGGCGCTGGTGCGCGCCACCTCGGCGCTACGGCCATCCGCGAACGAACGGGGGGGGGTCACCGACCAGGAGGATTGTTCGGCGGGCATCGACGCGATGATGATGCCTGGCACCGTCACGATCTGACACGCGTATTTGCCGCGATCCGCGCGGCACGCAGCGTGACGGCTGGAGCTGCCGCTCCCCATTCCGAACTGCCGATGAGCGGGTAGGACATCATGCTCGATGATCCGGTGCGGGCATAGGAGGCGTCACTGTTCGGGTGCTGAGCTGAACTTGCGTGTATCGCCACGTGCCAGTACTTCTTTGATCATCGGGCGGGTGTAGGCCTTCTCCGGATCCTCCGAAGCATCGCCGCCGTGGTAATACTCGCCTTCGTCGAACGCCCCGAACACGTCAAGAATAACCTCGGGTAGCGCCGTGTCCAAGGTGGCCGTGTGGTGAGCATAAAACCAGTTGACAATCTCGTCGCACGTCCCAAACGGCAAGCGGCCCTTGTCATAGCGGGTGGCCAGTTCCATGGCCAGACCATCCAGGAAGGCGTCGTAGTCGAGCCGGGTCCACGCCGTCCATCGTTCGATATCCTCTGTTCCCGTGATAATTTCCTCGCCGCGCGCGTCCCGGCTGACGAGCTCTGTCAGCACCTCGCTCATCCGCATACGGAATTCCACCACGTACGCGACCGCCCGACGACTCTCTTGTCGATCATCCAGTAGCTCCCTGCCTCGAGTACCGGTGAGCGGCAGAGGCCATGCACGCTTCTGCCGCCATCCGCACAGAGGCGAACGTCTGCTGGTGACTCAAAGTGTGCAGGGACCCAGTGCCGGCGGCGGCGCAGCAGTCGGGAGGTGAGTGTCCCTCGCAGCGTGGGGCCCCGGAGCTATTCAAGGGGTGGAATCAGCGGCCGTCGGTACTCGGTGCTGCGGCTGCTGCCGAAGTCCGCAGAATCGGCGCGGGCGAGCAGAGCGTCGACCTCGTTGGCGGTCAGGAAGGACGCCGTGGTGTGCCGGCCGAAGAGCGCCGGACAAACCCGGCGCTGGCCGTATCTGGAACGCGCGGAAAGGGCGCGGGAGCCTGTCCGCTCCCGGGCCCTGACCGTCAGCGTGCGCCTCGGCTGGCCGTCACGTGGCCTTCACGAAGGACTGTGCGGCCGATCCGTTGCAGTCCCAGATCTGTAGTCGCGCGCCGTCCGCTGTCGAGCCTTGCGGGGAGTCCAGGCACCTGTTGGAGTTCGGGTTGCGCAACCGGTTACCTTCCTGGACCCAGTTCTGTGCGCCGCCGCCGTTGCAGTCCCAGAGCTGCACCCTCGTGCCGTTGGCCGTACCCGCGCCGGTGACGTCGAGGTATTCGGCCACTAGAGCACCTCCAACAGTCGCACGAATCAGAGACCTCCGATACGTCCCGGCGTGTACTGCG